>DMPF01000122.1:0-724 GCA_003456095.1 Bacillota bacterium | reverse complement strand
CGGCGGGGCCGTGGCCGGCGGTTACAACCCCAACGCCACCGAAGTCTGGCAGGAGGCCCTGCGTATCCCGCCGGTAAAGGTTTATGAAAAAGGTAAAATGCGCAAGGACGTCTGGGATCTTATTTTTGCCAATATCCGTTATAGCATTGTGCGCGAGGACCTCACGGCACAGATGGGCAGCTGCACGCTGGCGGAACGGCATATGATCGACCTGGTGAACAAATACGGCCTCGATGTTTTTGAGGCACACAAGGAATATCTTTACCGGTCCACAGAGAAAATGATGCAGGCGGAGATTAAGACCATCCCTGGAGGGGTTTACACCGGTGAGTCCACCGTGTATTACGATGGACGCAATCTCGGGTCAACATACAAAATACGGGTTAGAATCACTGTGGGCGAAGGAGATATCACCTTCGACTTTTCCGATACGGACGGGCAGACGAACGGTTTTGTCAACGGCACCTTTACCTCCTCCGCCTCTGCGGTAATCCTGACATTTCTGCAGATGGTCAATCCGGACATTCCTCACAATGACGGCATGTCCCGCCCCATCAAGCTGATCATCCCGGAGGGGATCATTCTAAATGCCAGTTACCCGGCAGCCACCACCTTCGGCAACCACCTCTGCCCTGCTACGGCCGATGCCATTATCAGAGCCCTCGCTCCGGTCATACCGGAGCGAGTAACCGCAGGCTGGAACAATTTGTTTTGTGGTTTGGTT
>DMPF01000239.1 GCA_003456095.1 Bacillota bacterium | reverse complement strand
CGTAAATTGCCCGGAAGCGGAACTCTGGCTTAAAAAAGTAAAAGATGCAGGATTTGCTGTCTGTATCGTCTCCAACAATCTCCCTGGCCGGGCTAAAACCATTGTCGGGGAATTTGATGTTCCTTTTATCTGGCGGGCAATTAAACCGCGGCGTCGGCCTTTTCGCCAGGCCCTGAGCCTGATGGAGCTCAAGCCTAACCAAGTTGCCGTGGTTGGGGATCAGATCTTTGCCGATATCCTGGGCGGCAACAGGCTAGGACTGTATGCTGTTCTGGTAAGACCCATCAAAAAGCAAGAATTTGTCGGAACTAGGTTGTATCGGTAGGCGGAAAAGCTCATTATCTTTTTCTTGCGCCGCCGCGGTTACCTGGAATAAATACCGGTAAGGGGAATGCCTGATTGACAGCGCAATTACTGCCGCAGATATGCATACTCATCTTTCTTGTTATCCTGGGACTGATAATCGGAAGTTTTCTTAACGTAGTAATTTATCGCCTGCCGCGTGGAGCTTCTCTGGTTAGCCCCCGCTCTTCCTGTGTCAACTGCAGCAGGGTGCTGGGCGTATTCGATCTTATTCCCTTTGCCGGCTATATCATGCTGGGTGGGCGCTGCCGTTACTGCAGGGCGCCAATCTCCCCCCGTTATCCACTGGGTGAAGTGCTGGCAGCAGTGATTATAATTTTTACCTATATGATATTTAACTTCTCGCCGTTATTTTTTAACTATACGGTCCTTTTTTATATCCTTCAGGTTATTTCATTTATCGATCTGGAAAAGTATATTATTCCCAACCGCCTCATTTTACCACTTCTTATATGGAGCTTAATCTAGCAGCTCCTTTACCCCACCATTCCGCTGGCAGCGGCCGGTTTGGGACTGTTGGCCGGCGCCGGCCTCTTTTTGTTAATTGCCGGCCTTAGTAAGGGGGGGATGGGCGGTGGAGACATCAAATTGATGGCTGTGCTGGGATTGACCGCGGGCTGGCCCCTTGTGCTTGTTGTTTTTTTGTTGGCTTTCCTGCTTGGTGCGGTTGTTGGGTTGTTCCTTTTGCTCACAGGCAAAAAAACGCGACGCGACCCCTTGCCTTTTGCCCCTTTCCTATCCCTATCCTTTATTATATCAACCCTTTGGGGTCTGCAGCTCTGGCAGTGGTACATGCTTTATTTATAAAGGAAAAGGAGCATTGAGCCGGTGCACAAAAAGGAAACAAAGGCGATCAAAGAAATAAGCGCCTCTGCCTTGGACATACCTCTGGAGAACAGTGCCATCAGAACGGTCAACGATTTACTGCAGGAGGGGGTTGAACGAGGCGCCAGCGATATTCATCTGGAACCAGTGGAAGAAGGTCTTACCGTGCGCCTGCGCATTGACGGTATGCTCTATACCTTACACCACATTTCCAGGGAGATGATGCCATTAATTATCTCCCGTTTAAAAATCATGGCCGGGATGGATATCGCCGAAAAAAGACTTCCCCAGGACGGCACTATCTATCTGGATGACAGCAAGGAGGACATTAACATTCGGGTCTCTACCCTTCCTGTAATATACGGGGAGAAAATGGTGCTGCGCATCCTTAACCCTGCCGGTCTGATCATGGTTTTGGATACCCTTGGTTTTAATTCTTTTAATCTGAAAAAGTATTTAAAATTTCTCAAACATGCCTGGGGAATGGTCCTTGTTACCGGCCCAACCGGCTCCGGCAAAACCACGACCCTTTACTCAACCCTACGTCACATCAGCCGTCCGGAAAAAAACATCATTACGGTAGAGGACCCGGTGGAATTCCGGCTTACTAACGCTAACCAGGTCCAGGTCAACACCAAAACGGGGCTCACCTTTGCCCGCGCCCTACGTACAGTCTTGCGGCAGGACCCGGATATTATTATGGTAGGGGAGATCCGCGACACAGAAACAGCAGAGATCGCCTCCCGAGCAGCCCTTACCGGCCATCTTGTTTTCAGCACGCTGCATACCAGCGATGCCCCCCGTGCCGTTACAAGGCTGCTCGACATGGGGGTTGAACCTTACCTGCTCAACTCCTCGCTGGTGGGTGTGGTATCACAGCGCCTCATCCGCCTGAACTGCCGCCACTGTCTGGAGGCGGAAGTCCCTTCTTCCGATGCCCTCGCCATTTTCCGGGAGTTCTGCAAGGAGCCGGAAATTCCTGTCTTCTACCGTGGGCAGGGCTGCAGCCACTGCAATAACACAGGATTTAAAGGGCGCACAGCCATCCATGAAATCATGCCCGTTGATGAGATAATGCGCAGCCTTATCCGCCAATCCTGCAGCGGCCAGGAGATCCGTAGCTACGCCATCGCTAGCGGCATGAGTACCATCCTGCAGGATGGTATGGCGCGGGCTGCCCGGGGAGAGACAACGCTGGACGAAGTGGTCAGAGAAACATATTGCGCCTTGTGAACACGGAGGGACGGTTCTTCAAGGGTTCAATCGGAAGTTTTGCGCAAGGGTGTAAAAGGCTCAACTGTATGCTATATCAGCTTCAAGTTGAGCCTTTTCTCCGCGCAAAACTTCCGATTGAACCCTTGAAGAACCGTCCCTCCGTGTTCCGGTTGGATCTTTAAGAGAACTCTTTGCTGTATTTATCCCTTAATTCAAAGAGCCTGTTCATAAACGCGCGGGCAGGCAGTCCCTGTTTTTCCAGTTCTTCCACCGTTGTCTCCACCAGAGGCTGCAGCGCCGCATCCCACTTCGCTTTTTCCTCAGCCGACAGGGTGACAATCTCCACTCCCTGTTCCTTGACAGCCCAATCCAGAGCCTTATTAACGTGATTGTCCAGGTATTCCCCGGCCCAGAGCGCCATCTCCCGTCCCAGTTCGTTGATTACGCCTTGGACATCCGCCGGCAGTAAATTCCATTGATCGATATCCATCACGGCGGCAAAGGCGACGTAGAAGAGTGGATAATCGGTGACGTACTTGACAATCTCCGCGATTTTAAAATCATAAAGCACTTCCCGTGAGGAGGTGTTACCTTCAATAACTCCTGTCTGCAGGGCTTCCGGAACCTCGGACATGGGCATTCCCACCGGAGTAGCTCCCAGCGCCGTTAAAGTACTGACACCGCCGCCGGCACTGCGCAGTTCCAGGCCGCGCAGATCCGCCAGACTGGCTACCCTTGTTTTAGACTGGATATAGGCCGGCTCAGTGGCAAACATGGTGATCACTTTAAAATCCTTGAGCTCTGCGGGCTGGAACTCCTGCACCAGTTCATAGAGAACAACGCTGGCTACCTTGGAATTGGGGAAACGGACGGGCAGTTCAGCCAACTTGAGTATCGGGAAACGGCCGGGCTCATGGGAAGGCACGGAAAGGCCGATCTCCGCCACACCTTCCAGCACGCCGTCATACATGTTCATAGCGCCGAGCAGCGTGCCGCCGGGGAAGGTTTCCACCAAAACCTGGCCGCCGGTGCGTTCTTCCACCCGCTTGGCCCATTCTTC
>DMPF01000098.1:5083-5350 GCA_003456095.1 Bacillota bacterium | reverse complement strand
ATTTATTTATTTATTTATTTAAGACTTCCCTTATGAAACTCAACTTCAGCAACCGTTTGAAAAGACTTATAATGAATATCATTATTATAAGCTTAGCCGCTTTACCCACATTTGTCAAGATCTCACCGCAAATAAAGTGAAAAAATATTTAACGCAGCCTGACAGCGGCAGGAAAAATAAAGCATATGTTGAAATTATAGTTGAAATATAATTTTTTTAAAATAAAAACGCGAACAGGTGCCCTCTGGGAGAATAGGGAACCGGGTG
>DMPF01000098.1:0-4750 GCA_003456095.1 Bacillota bacterium | reverse complement strand
AAAGCCCGGGACGGCCCCGCCACTGTATGGGGGAATCCGGCACAGGTGCCACTGGTTGAACCGGGAAGGCGTGCCGGATGATGAAACCGAGTCAGGAGACCTGCCTGTCCGTTAGTTTTTAGTGGGTGATGGAAAAGCCCACGGTTTAAAAACCGTGGGCTTTTTTATATAATCAAACTGGGAGGAATTATGATGGAGACAAGAAAACTCGTAATGATAGCATTGCTCATTGCCATGAGCGCTGTGGGGGGATTTATTAAAATCCCCAGCCCTACCGGGACGGTGGCCTTCGACTCGTTGCCGGGCTACCTGGCGGCCGCGCTGCTTGGCGGCTGGGGAGGAGCAGCGGTAGGGGCTTTCGGCCATATGCTCAGCGCATGGACGGTTGCGTTTCCGTTAAGCTTTCCGCTGCACCTGTTCATAGCGGGACAGATGGCGGTGTGCGTCACTGTATTTGGCTACCTTTTTAGAAAGGGGCAAAGGGTTTTGGCCGTGATTGCGGCGGTACTGCTGAACGGGGTTATTGCTCCCGCCGCGCTGATTCCTATTCTGGGGGCCGGCTTTTTTACTGCAATGTTAATCCCGCTCATCGTCGCTTCGGCTGTAAATATTGTGCTGGCGGCTTTGCTTGCCCAATCAAATATCCTGCAAAAGGCGGGAAAAGGACTTGGCCATTAACGGCATCACCGCCTTCAGGGATCTTACTTTAATACCCCTGGGCGCAAGTGAAATCCTGGTCATTGCCTGTGATTCACTCGGCGGGATCGGGCCAAAGCCGTATGACAGCGTGAATGCTTCGGCAGAGATTGTCGGCAAATTCACGGCACGGGTACCTTTAATGGAGGTCCTGGCGTGCGGAGCCTCCCCCTTTGTTGCAGTGAACACGCTCTGCGTGGAAATGGAGCCGACCGGCGCCGGTATGATCAAAGGAATTAAGGAAGAAATCATTATGGCAGGACTATCCGCTGAGCTGGCTGTTACAGGTAGTACGGAGGAAAATGCGGCGACATGTCAATCCGGACTTGGAGTTACAGTCATTGGCAGAGCGGCAAAAAGTGAATTGCGTCTGGGGAGGTCCCGTGCCGGGGACCTGGTGGTATGTATCGGACAGCCCAAAGTCGGCATCGAGGTGCTGGACGGCACAAAAAAAGCGGATCTGGCGCTGGTAAAAAAGCTGCTTGCCGTCCCTTTTGTGCGGGAAATTCTGCCTGTAGGCTCGCGCGGGGTGCTGTACGAAGCGGAACTGTTAGCGGAGTACTCCGGGAACAAGTATGTACCGACGCCTTCGCCTGGGATAGACCTGCGAAAATCTGCCGGGCCTTCAACCTGCTTACTTGTATCCGTTGCAGAAACTCACTGCACCGCGTTAAGAGAATTAACAGATTTACCCCTGTTCGTCATCGGCAACCTTAAATAATTTCGGGACACAATGAAAATTTTTTATTGCGGCCGTATACGCCGCCCAAACAATCAGACCCCAAACAATCAGACGTAATTCGCAGTGTCGTTCATGCGTTTCCATGGTCCTTTCGGGCCGCGCTTTTGTGGCCTGAAATCCATGCCAAACCTTTCTTCAAGGTCAGCGATAAAGGTTTCATTTCCAAGAGGAATCCCGGTTTGCGTGTGCTGCTCGATCTTATCCATGTCCTCCGTAGCAATGTCCAGCTCCAGATATTCCTTCCAATCACCAAATATCTTCAGCAGCGGCGCGACTCGCACCAGGGCATCGTCACGCCCGGCAAGATGCGCCGCCGCACTGCTCCAGCGATATTGCCAGGCATGTTTAACAAGTCCGGCGCGCACAGGGTTGAGTTCAACGTAACGGGCTGCCAGATATAAATAAGCCTCATCCATGGGGAATGAGGCAAAACGGCCCTGCCACAAAAAACCTCTCCATTTTTCCCTTGAATTCACCAGCCAGGTATAGCGGCGATGCGCCTCACCGATCGCTCCTGCCAAAGCTTCTTGCGTATCGGGAACAGCAATAAGGTGCACATGGTTGGGCATAAGGCAGTATGCCCATATTTCAATACCCCAATCGGAACATAGCCCTGCCATGATCTGGAGATAATGCTTGTAATCATTATCGCAGAAAAAAGTGGGAAGACGCCTGTTTCCACGCTGCATAACATGATGCGGAAAGCCCGGGACAACAACTCTGGCTATTCTTGGCATGTTAATATTATAATGTTAGCTCTCTGCACAGTCAATAATTTTCATTGTGTCCCGAAATTTTTCCGGAAAAAAATGAATTGACAATTGTGATTATTAACAATAAAATTAAGCCCAAAGCATAATTCAGCATTTGATTGCATCATTGCATTGCATCCAGGAAAAACCGGAAAGAAAAAAGGAGCGTAAACTGAAGTTGTTAAGGAAGCATACAAAGCAGCGAGTGAAGATTAACCGCCGTATAATCCGTGCGTGCAGCCGGCTCACATCCACCTCGTTCCGGCAGCCGGCTGACGCGCATTGTTATGCGGCCATGGTCGCATCATGAATGACCCTGTCCTCTGGCTGATTCTATTCATAGCGCTGCTGAATGCGGTTATGGCTGTTGTGTTCTTGATCCGCGGATCAAGAACGTCCCATATTGCCGAACAGACCATGCGGAATGAACTCCGCGCCGGCCGTGACGAAGCCCGGTCAGCCGCAAAAGAACTCCGGGAGGAAGTGCTAAACGGTCTCAACTCTACCAGCGAAATGCTCTCGCGGTATCTGGAGAACCAGCTAAAAGCCCACCTAACCCAACTTGACGCGATGGCGAAGCAGCTTAGTGAACATAAAGAATCCAACCTGGGTGCCTTCGATCGCGTTCGTGCGACCTTAGACTTGCGGGTGAAGGAGCTGCAGGAGGGTAACGAGAAGAAACTCGATGAAATGCGCAAGACCGTCGATGAGAAACTCCACGAAACACTGGAGAAACGGATCGGGGAATCCTTTAAGCTTGTAAGTGACAGATTGGAAGCGGTACACAAAGGTTTGGGTGAGATGCAGAATCTTGCCACAGGCGTTGGAGATCTAAAACGTGTGTTGACGAACGTAAAGGCACGCGGCACGTGGGCAGAAGTGCAACTGGGAGCGATCCTGGAGCAGATCCTAACACCCGGGCAGTACGAAAAGAACGTATGCGTGAAATCCGAGTCCTCGGAAATTGTTGAGTATGCTATTCGGCTGCCGGGAACGAAGAACGAACCGGACGCCTGTGTATGGCTTCCCATTGATTCCAAGTTTCCACAGGAGGATTATCTTCGCGTGCAGGATGCTGCCGAGGCGGCTGATCCGGAAGCGGTGCGCAAGGCAACGGATGCCTTGGCGCGAACCGTTCGCTTGGCTGCGAAGAATATCCATGACAAATATGTCAGCCCTCCGAGCACGACTGATTTCGGGATTATCTTCTTTGCGACGGAGGGGTTGTACGCCGAGGTACTGCGGCAGCCGGCTCTTGTTGACGATCTCCTGCACCAGTATCGGGTTGTTGTGGCTGGTCCCACCACTTTGGCAGCGATTCTGAGTAGCATCCGCATGGGCTTTCAGACTTTGGCGATCGAGCAGCGGGCAACGGAGGTATGGAGGGTACTCGGAGCGGTTAAAACAGAGTTTGGCAAGTTCGCGGAAGTTCTGGGCAAGGTCAGGCGGCAGCTCGATGTAGCGAGCCGCACCATTGACGAAACCGGCGTGCGGACCCGTGCCATGGAGCGAAGGCTTCGCTCGGTTGAACAGCTACCCGAGGCGGATGCTACCAGGATCCTCGAATTGCAGATTGCAGCCGCACAGATAGATAATGATGGGGCGACGGAGGAATCAGCTACGGACGAGTAAGAGATTTCATCCTGATTTGAAATCTGGCTGCCGGCGATGGCTTTGTTCCCGGAGATATTTTCATTCAACTGTTTGCAATTTTTGTGATATGCTGGCATTGGCGGCAAGTTGCCTGCTGCAAGCGGGGAAAACGGCGCTTTCACCGACGCGGCTGCCGGGGCAATACCAATTTTCAGGGAATACGGACGGGCACAAAAGACCCGCGCAACGGCCAAGACCGTTCCCTTGTCATGGGGGAAGAAAAATGGACAGCAAGTCAGCTGCCGGTAATTCCGGATATTATGGGAATGAATTTTATTTTGGCTATTACGATATTCCGCTGCAGATTGAGCAAGGGAACCTGTCTGTTTGCATGGAACAAGAAGGGAATAGCCTCGTATACCGCAGGAGGTGCAACGGGGATGCTCGGGAAAAGATCCTCTTTGGGACTGATGGCCAGGTTTTGTTCAATCCGGTGGAGCCTGTGCATAAGCCAAAAGAGATAACCACTTTTTTCCTCATTGAACTTGAAGAAACCTTAAACGTGAAGCCGCGCGAAACAGCAGAAGTAATGCTCACTTTCCCTGTGGAGATTGGCGCTGTTTTTTTTACTGAAGATAAAAGTTCCATTGTCCTGGATGTTTTTACCCTTGGCGCGCCCAAGTATACCCTGTATGGCGAACCCGGGACCGGGATGATTTGCCGGTACTGGGAAAGCAAGGCCCACACTGTCACCCCATCGCCCGATCCGCGCCTGGCGGGAGTGATGTATTTACAGATAAAAAATACTCTGCCGCGCTGGATCGAGATAAGCAGAGCTGTTTTCTGCGCCCATGATCTGCAGATCTATTATAATCAACACCTTGTGTGCTGTTCAGCTTATATGCGCATTCTCAGTGAAACCTCCGCGGAGACCGGTTTTAACAGTTTTTCTCCCCAAGCTGACATG
>DMPF01000036.1 GCA_003456095.1 Bacillota bacterium | reverse complement strand
TGCTGGCTGTGGTTGTGGTGGTACAACAGATTGAAAGCCTGCTTGTTTCGCCCCATGTGATGGGCCGGAAACTCTCCATCAGCCCCTTGACGGTAACTCTGCTGGTGCTGGTTTCCGGCAGGATGGCAGGGCTGTTTGGGATGATTCTGGCATTGCCTGCCTTTGTAATCTTAAAAATAATCATTCTTCAAGTCTATCAGTACTTGCGTCCGCAAAAAGAATAAAGGGACTGCCGTTAATGCGGTGCTGCTGGCGGCAGAACCATCAGGAGGCGCGTTATGGGCGAGGTAAAGGAATACGTATTGATGACGCTGCCGGAAATTGAGGCATTGGACCGGAAAAGGTCCGTTTTCCTCTTGGCGATCAGCCCCATAGAGGTGCACGGACCTCACCTGCCCCTGGGCACCGACGTGTTTATCGCACTGACGATACTAGACCGCTACATAAAGGCGTTGCAGGAGGAATTTCCTGCGTATACCCTGGTCAAGCTGCCGCCCCTTTACCTTGGTGCCGATGCGCTGCCGGTGAAAGGTTCCCTCTTCGTCCCGGCTCCCCTGCTGCGGGAGGTGTTATTGTCATATGTGAAAGGGCTTGCTGTCCAGGGCTTCCGTTACCTGTTTTTGGCGGATAATCACGGCGGCCCGCGGCACCAGCTAAGCATCGAAACGGCCTGCCGTAAAGCTTGGCGCAAGTACCGTTTCCATATGGTCAATCCCTTTAACCTTGAATTCAGGATGATGGTACAGCACGACCCGCAATTGCTGGCAGCAGCAAACTTGCAACCGGGCAAATGTGGTGATGATCCCGACTGCCATGCCGGCACCAATGAGACCTCGCTGATGTTGGCCTCTCATCCGGAAAAAGTGTGGGAAATCTGGCGGGAAGTTGTGCCGTCCTTGCCTCACGCTGAAAGTAAACCGATCCTGTTTTTAAGCAAACTAATCGGTATTTTTAACCGCACACTGGGTCTGGATCTGCGGCATCTGGCGGCCACCCTGGCCTGGGTGGGGGACCGGGAGATGAAGCCTTACATGGGTGCTCCGGCTCTGGCCTCGCCGGAAGCGGGAGAAGCCATGCTAAGCGCCCGTGTTAATATTGCGATGGAGTGTTTCCGTCGTGCTCTACAGGGAGAGCCAGTTCATTTGTCTCCTCTGCTGTGGGGACTGCGCTTCCTGCGGTGACCGGGGCAACACCCCCACCTGTGTTGGTCAAGTTTCTGCGATCAATTTCTTCAGGGTTACGGTCAGCGCATGCAGCGGCAGATCGCTCTCTTCCCCGTCAGCCATGCGGCGCAGCTTAATTTTGCCCCGGGCCAGCTCGTTTTCCCCCAGGATGAGCACAAAGGGGATTCCTTCTTTGTTGGCGTAATCCAGCGAACGTTTGAGACGGCGCTCTCCCATCTCCAGCTCCACGCGGATCCCTTCCCGGCGCAGGCTGTGGGCAATCTTCAGGCAGGTGGCGGCGGTACCCAGCGGAATGAGAAAAATATCGGCAATCCAGCCCTCCGGCTGCTTTTCCTCCATGGTTAGAGCGGTAAAGATTACGTCCAGCCCGAAGGAGATTCCCACAGCGGGGTAATCCATGCCGTTTTCCAGAAAAGCGCCGATAATACGGTCATAGCGTCCCCCACTGGCGATGCTCCCTTTGATCCTGCCGTCTGTCAGGAAAACCTCGTAGACGGTCCCCGTATAAATTTCCAACCCCCGCGCCAGCAGGGGATTAAAGCGCAGCCTGTCCCCCAGATTTAAGGGAGCGAGATAACCGTCCAGTTCGTTTAGCTCGGCAGCTCCCTCCCGGACCAGCGGGTGGTCGAAATGCTGCGCGTAATACGCCGCTGTTTTGCCTGCACCTGCCGTAAATGCGATGAAGATACTCTCGACAGCCGCCGCGGCGATGCCTTCATTTCCCAATTCTTCCGCCACGCCGGCGGCACCGATTTTTTCCACCTTGTCCAGGGAGAGAATCACCCTGTTTAACTGTGCCGCACCGACGCCCAGGCATGTGAGTACGCCGCTTAACAACTTGCGGTTGTTGTAGGAGATGTAAACATCAAGGCCGAGGGCCTCGAAAGCGTCCAAAGCCATCAGCATGATCTCCGCTTCGGCAAAGGTCGAGCGCACACCGGCTATATCCACATCGCATTGCATGAATTCCCGCAGGCGCCCTGTTTTTACCGGACCATCGCGGTAGACCCGCCCTATTTCATAGCGTTTAAAGGGCAGGCGCAGATTTGGGTTCATGCCGATTACCCTGGCGAAGGGGACGGTAAGGTCATAGCGCAGGCCCAGTTCGCGATCGCCTTGGTCGCGCAGGCGGTAGACCTCCTTTAGTATCTCCTCACCACCTGCGTATTTGGATGCCAGGATTTCATAATGGCATAATACGGGCGTCTCCAGGGGACGGCAGGCGTAGCGGGTAAATATGTTTTCCAGCGTGATTTTGATCCAATTACGCAACTGCTGCTCCGCAGGCAGAAAGTCTTTTGTCCCTTTTAAATTGCGCAGTTCCAGCTCCATGGTAACACCTCCTCAGCAAAAGTAAAAAAAAAGTAAAAAGGCCGTAACGGCATTATTTTACCATACGGCCCCATGAAATTAAAGGAAAATAAAGGGACGCCAAGGGACGCCACGGTGGCGCGCCGTTAACACCCTGTTACGGGATAAGCCGGGCTATCCGGATAAGAGCGCCGCCAGCTCATTGGCATCTGTAACGGGCGAAAGGCAGGAGTGGTTGCGGCAAACATAGGCGGTTGCCTTGCCGTCGATAGCTGACATAGCTCCGCTGAACGGGGCAAGCCTTGTCAATACGCTGCCCTGTTCCCCTGACGGGCGCAGCAAAACGGCCATGTTGGGGGCATAAGAGGCGCGCAGCGTTTTTAACAGGGCCCCCGTGTCCGCTGCATCCGGCTCGCCGGCGATCACTACTTCTAGGGAAGCGCTAAGGGCAAAGCAGACCGCGGACAGCATCTGCGTGTAAGCTGCCGGATTTCGGTGCAGCTCAGCGCTGCAGGCACGGATTATCCCTAAGGCCGTCTCTTCAAAGGCCATATTGCCGGTAAGCCTGGCTATGCGCAGGAGATTCAGCGCGGCGACTGAGTTGCCGGAGGGAATGGCGCCATCGTAAAATTCCCGTTGCCGCAGCAGAACTTCCTCAGTGTCATCAGCAGTAAAGAAAAAGCTGCCGCTTTCGCTGTCGAAGAAATGTTCCGCCTGGGTTTGGCTGAGAGCCATTGCTCCTTGCAGGAAGCGCGGCGCGAAGGTGGTTTCATAAAGCTCCA
>DMPF01000210.1:1157-4943 GCA_003456095.1 Bacillota bacterium | reverse complement strand
AATGGTCAGGGAAGGGCAAATATCTGATGGGAAGCATATCTCCGTGCGCGAGTCAAAAATAATCGAAGCCGCGCAGGCATGCTGCAGTATGCTGGGTGACCGGCAGATGCAGGACGAACTGCGCAGCTCACTCATGCGCAGAATTATCGCGGTATTGCTTGATCAAAGTTAATGATAATTGCGAAGAAATACTTCAGTCTTCGGTCTTCAACCTGAATAGCCGGGTAATTGTCCGCAAAAATGAAAGGGGTCCGAAGGAAGTGCTCTGTCAAAAATGCGGCAGCAAGAAAGCATCCGTACATCTTACCAAAATTAGCGACGGTATCAAGTTAGAGATGTATATCTGTGAAAATTGTGCCCGGGAAAACGGCGAACTGGATTTTACCATGGAGGATAAGTTCCCGCTTTGCCAGTTTTTTTCCAGTATGATGGGCTTGGGCGCTCCGGAAAGTGATTCGGTGTTATTACCGGCAGCAAACAGGGAAGCCCAGTGTTCCACTTGCGGTTTGACCTATAGTCAATTTGGCCAAATCGGCCGTTTTGGTTGCGCCCGGTGCTATGTTTCTTTCGGCAAGGATATCCTGCCGCTTTTTCGCCGTCTGCACGGCAACCAGAGACATATGGGCAAGATCCCGGCACGGGCCGGCGCGCAACTGAAGTTTAAACAAAAGCTGGAGCATTTAAAGCTGGAGCTGCAAAAAAAAGTGGTGGGGGAAGAATTTGAGGAGGCGGCGCAGCTACGGGATAAGATTCGTGGACTGGAAAAAGAGCTTGCTGCCGGGGGGGAGAAAGATGTCTGTACCTGAAGGCGAAAGGAACAGGCAGGAGCAAGAGCAGGGAGAGGAAGTTTTCTCTGTTAACGTTAACGCTGAAACGAAGGCGGAAAACACAGCGGCGCAAGCATTAAACAGTACCGGGCAGCAGTGCTTACAACAGCAGAATGAACAGCCGGACGAAAAGAAAAGACTGCAAGAGATCACCTGCAAGTGGATGAAAGGGAGGGGCCCGGAGGAAGAGATTGTGATCAGCAGCCGCATCCGCCTGGCGCGGAATGTTAACGGTCTGCCCTTCCCCCCCCTTGCATCCGATGCGCAGCGTGAGAAAATGCTTGCCCTTGTTCACAGCGTGCTGCAGAAGCAAAGCGAACGCTTCATGGAGATGCGCCTGATCCATATGGGCGGTCTCTCTTCCGTTTGCCGGCAGGTACTGGTGGAGAAACATTTAATCAGCCCTCTGCAAATGAAGGAATGCCATGCCGGCGCCGTCATCCTCAGGAGTGATGAAGTAATCAGCATCATGGTCAACGAAGAGGATCATCTCCGCATCCAGTGCCTGCTGCCGGGATTGCAGCTGGAACGGGGCTGGCAGGAGGCCTCCCGTTATGATGATTATCTGGAGCAAAGCTTGGACTACGCTTTTCATGAAGAACTGGGTTATCTCACTACCTGCCCCACCAATGTGGGGACGGGGTTGCGTGCTTCTGTAATGTTATACCTGTCAGCTCTTGCCCTTACCGGTCAGCTCAGCCATTTTCTTACCGCAGTAAACCAGGTAGGGCTGGTGGTGCGGGGTATTTACGGCGAAGGCTCTGAGATGGTTGGCGGGCTTTGTCAGATCTCTAACCAGATTACTTTGGGGCATTCCGAAGAAGAAATCTGGCAGAATCTGTACAACGTAATCCGGCAGCTGATCAACCAGGAAAAAAAGGCGCGGCAGCAGTTGCTTAACCAACAAAGGGAGAAGCTGGCGGACCGGGCCGGCCGGGCCTACGGTATTCTCAAACATGCGCGCCTGCTTGATTCTAAGGAGGCAATGCAACTTATCTCCGATGTGCGCCTGGGTGTGGACCTGGGTCTGCTCCGGCAGGTGCCCCTGGAGATTCTAAACGAGCTCTTGACGTTGATCAGCCCCGGCTGCCTGCAATACCTGAAAGGCCGGAACCTCAGCCCGTATGAGCTGAATCTGGAACGGGCCGTCCGGGTGAACCAATGCTTACCTTAAATAATGTGTTTTGCTAAAATATATATAATCGAGGTGAGTTCAGTTATGTTCATGTTCGGTCGTTTTACAGAAAGGGCGCAGCAGGTGCTGGTGCTGGCCCAGGAAGAGGCAAAAAGGCTGAATCACAATTTTATCGGAACCGAACATATTCTCCTCGGCCTGGTCCGGGAAGGGTCGGGCATCGCTTCCCGTGCCCTGCAGAACCTGACGATTGAACTGCCGCGCGTCCGGGCTGAGGTGGAAAAAATTATCGGCAAGGGGGATAAGATTCACAGTCAGGGGATCAGCTATACACCGCGAGCCAAAAAAGTGATTGAACTGGCAATCGAAGAAGGGCAGAATTTCGGCCATAACTATGTGGGAACGGAGCATCTGCTGCTCGGGCTTTTGCGCGAGGGAGAAGGAATCGCCGCCCAGGTGCTTGCGAACCTTGGTGTGGACTTGAAAAAAGTACGCCGTGAAGTAGTGCAGCTGCTGGGTGGGGAAGTACAGCCGGGAGGCGCGCCGGGCGGCAAAACCGCGCCGCAGACACCCACTGTGGATGCTTTCGGCCGCGACCTTACCAAGCTGGCCCGGGAAGGAAAACTGGATCCGGTAATTGGCCGGGGACAGGAGATCGAGCGGGTTATTCAGATCTTAAGCCGCCGCACCAAAAACAATCCTTGCCTAATCGGCGAGCCGGGTGTGGGGAAAACGGCCATCGTGGAGGGCCTGGCCCAGCGCATTACCGAAGGGGACGTGCCCGATATTCTGCTGGATAAGCGGGTGGTAACGCTGGAGCTGGCGGCGGTGGTGGCGGGCACCAAATACCGGGGTGAGTTTGAGGAACGGCTGCGCAAGCTCATGCTTGAACTGCAGCAAGCGGGCAATGTAGTTATTTTTATTGACGAACTGCACACGATCATCGGTGCCGGTGCCGCCGAGGGGGCTATTGATGCCTCAAATATTCTTAAACCTGCCCTATCCAAAGGTGAGCTGCAGGCTGTAGGAGCTACAACTCTGGATGAATACCGCAAATATATCGAACGGGATCCTGCCCTGGAGAGGCGTTTTCAGCCGATTATGGTGGGCGAACCGACAAAAGGCGAATCTCTTGATATACTGAAAGGCTTGCGCGATCGCTACGAAGCGCACCACCGGGTGAAGATAACCGACGAGGCGCTGGAGGCAGCGGTCAAACTGGCTGATCGCTATATCCAGGACCGTTTTCTTCCGGACAAGGCCATTGACCTTATCGATGAGGCCGCTTCCCGCGTGCGCCTGCGCAATTATACCGCGCCACCCGATTTAAAGGAGATGGAGGATAAGCTGGACAGTATCCGTCAGGAGAAGGATGCGGCGGTGCGCAACCAGGAATTTGAGCATGCCGCCCAGCTGCGGGATAAGGAACAGCAGTTCCGGGCCAAACTGAATGAGCTGAAAAAAGAGTGGGAAAAGAAAAAAGTAGTTTCGGACCAGGTACTAGTCACGGAGGAAGATATTGCCTATATTGTCTCCGCCTGGACCGGCATTCCCGTGCAGAAGCTGGCGGAAGAGGAGTCCGCCCGTCTGCTGCGCATGGAGGAGATTCTGCACCGGCGGGTGATTGGGCAGCATGAGGCGGTCCAGGCTATTTCCCGGGCGATCCGCCGCGGCCGCGCTGGACTCAAAGACCCGAAACGCCCCATCGGTTCCTTTATCTTTCTCGGTCCCACCGGGGTGGGAAAGACGGAACTGGCTCGCAGCCTGGCGGAGGCCCTGTTTGGTGATGACAATGCCATGATTCGCCTGGATATGTCCGAATAT
>DMPF01000210.1:0-824 GCA_003456095.1 Bacillota bacterium | reverse complement strand
TATGTCCGAATATATGGAGAAACATACTACCGCCCGGCTGGTCGGTGCCCCTCCCGGCTACGTAGGCTATGAAGAGGGCGGACAACTAACGGAAAAGGTGCGGCGCAAACCGTACAGCGTCATCCTGATGGACGAGATCGAAAAAGCGCATCATGATGTTTTTAACATTCTGCTGCAGATCCTGGAGGACGGGCGCCTCACCGACGGCAAGGGGCGTACAGTTAATTTCCGCAATACGGTGATCATCATGACATCCAACGTTGGCGCCAACTTTATCAAAAAACAGCCGACCATGGGGTTCCGCCCCGCTGGTCAGGAGAAAAATTATGAACAGATGAAAGGGCGCCTGCTCGAAGAACTGAAGCGGACATTCCGCCCGGAATTTCTCAACCGCGTCGATGACACCATTGTTTTCAAGGTGCTTTCGGAAGCGGATATCGCCAAAATTGTCGACCTGATGCTGGGTGAGCTGGCCGGCCGTATTGCCGAATACGGCCTTAAGCTGGAGGTCACACCGGCGGCGAAGGAGCTTTTAGCCAGGGAAGGGTTTGATCCCGTTTACGGCGCACGTCCGCTGCGCCGTGTCATCCAGAAAAGGCTGGAGGACGGCATCTCTGAGGAGATGTTGCGCGGCCGTTTCACTGCCGGCGACCTCATCCGCGTGGAGAAAGAAGAGGCAGAGGAAAAACTTGTTTTCACCAAGGGGGGCGGGAAAGATAATTAGCCGTAACACTTGAATTGAAAGCAAAAGGGGGTGGAAATGACCACAACATGAAGGATCAAGACCTTACTGGCATTATGGTCAGGAGTACTACAAAAAGAAA
>DMPF01000132.1:711-4251 GCA_003456095.1 Bacillota bacterium | reverse complement strand
GATGTGGGGTAAATCCAGCAGGTAATGAAACGCCGCGGGGAAATATGCGGCATACGCATGATAAAGATGGCAGGCCGCATTGCAGGAATTGAGCAGGACAGCGCCTTGCATGCCATTATCCTTGGTCCGCAGCATGCTTTCCAGCGCACCGCGTACATAAGAGCAGAGGGTGGGGTGGAGATAAGTATCGGCACGTAGCGTTTCCTTCTCGTAAGCCAAGATGCGGCGTGGAACAAAATTGCATGCCGAAATTATCTCCACCGGTGTATAGCTGCAAAGCCAGGCAATATTATTGGCCTGCCGGGCCCGGTATTCTTCACGCTTCAGTATATCCCGGAAGCTCTCCTGTTTGTCCATCACTGCCTGAATGTCTGGCCAATTCATCCAAAACAGCCCTCCAAAGCACATCTTTGCCTTCACCGGAACTGGCAGAAAAGAGGAAGATCTCCGCTGCCGGCACATTCAATGCAGAAGCGATAATTTGCCGGTGCATCATTCTTTTTCCACGCGTGATTTTATCCGCTTTGGTAGCCACTACACGATAAGACAAAGAGAAATGGCGCATCCACGCAGCCATCTGGAGATCGGCAGCCGATGGCGCATGGCGCAGATCAACAATTTGCAGGAGCAGGGCGTGACCCTTTCTGTTTTCAAGATATGCTTCCACAAGCTCTTTCCAGGCACGCTGCTGCTGCCTGGAAACCCGCGCATAACCATACCCGGGCAAATCCACAAAATAGAAGCGGTCATCAATGCGATAAAAATGAATTCCCCTCGTTTTCCCCGGTGTGTTGCTGGTATAAGCAAGGTTACGGCGCTGCAGCATGGTGTTAATGAGGGAAGATTTGCCCACATTGGAACGTCCGACCAGGGCAATCTCCGGATAGTGCGGCGGGGGAAGCTCCCGTTTATCTCTTACTTCCGCACATATTTCCACAGTCTTTGCTTTCATTTTGTTTCCCAGCCCACAAGAGCTACAGGCAGCACCTGATCTACGTGTTCCACCAAAACAAACTCCAGACGACGGCGTACATTTCGCGGAATTTCCGTCAGATCCTTCTTGTTATCCTGGGGCAGGATAATTATCTTGATCCCGGCACGGTGGGCCGCCAAAATTTTTTCTTTCACCCCACCAACGGGCAGGATCCGGCCCCGCAGCGTGATTTCACCAGTCATGGCCACATGGTGGTTTACCGGAATACGCGTTAGGGCGGAGATCATGGCGGTGGCCATAGCCACCCCGGCGGAAGGCCCATCTTTGGGAATGGCTCCCTCCGGTATGTGAATATGCAGATCGCACTCTTCATAGAAAGCCTCGGGAATACCAAGAGTGGCGGCACGGGAGCGTATGTAGCTGAGGGCTGCCTGCGCGGATTCCTGCATGACGTCACCCAGTTTGCCTGTAAGGGTCAGTTTTCCCTTTCCTTTCACCAGGGTAACTTCAATAGCCAGCAGATCTCCGCCCGTCTCCGTCCAGGCTACGCCGGTCACAACGCCAACCTCATTCTCCTTCTCCGCCAGCCCGAAGCGAAAACGGGGTGGGCCCAGATATTTATACAGGTTGCTGCGGGTAACCGTGATATGATAATCGTTTTTTGCGGCGACCTCCCGTGCCGTCTTGCGGCAGAGCACAGCCAATTCCCGTTCCAGGTTGCGCACACCCGCCTCCCGCGTATATTCCCGGACGATATGGCGAAGCGTCCCCTCGGAGATACGCAGGTTGTTATTTGTAAGGCCATTCTCTTCAAGCTGTTTGGGTATGAGGTGGCGCTGGGCAATTTTTACCTTTTCCTCCTCCGTGTATCCCGGCAGGTAGATCGCCTCCATGCGGTCAAGCAGCGGCTGGGGAATGTTGTAACGGTTGTTGGCGGTAGTGATAAACATAACCTGGGATAGGTCAAATGGCGTTTCAATATAATGATCGCTGAACGAGTTGTTCTGTTCCGGATCCAGGACTTCTAACAAAGCTGCCGAAGGATCGCCGCGAAAGTCAGTGGACATTTTATCCACTTCATCAAGCAGAAAAACAGGATTGCGCGATTTTGCCTGCCTTATCCCCTGAATAATCCGCCCCGGCAGGGCACCCACATAGGTGCGGCGATGGCCGCGAATCTCCGCTTCATCCCGCACACCGCCCAGGGAAATGCGCACAAATTTACGTTCAATGGCCCGGGCGATGGAACGGGCCAGAGAAGTTTTCCCCACACCCGGCGGTCCAATCAGGCAAAGAATGGGGCCCTTAATCTTTTTCGTAAGGTGGCGTACCGCCAGGTACTCCACAATGCGTTCTTTAACCTTTTCCAGGCCGTAATGATCTTCATCGAGAATTTGTTCCACCACATCCAGATCCAGGCGGTCTTCTGTTTGGAAGGACCAGGGAAGCTCCAGCAGCCAGTCCAGATACGTGCGAATGACTACCGCCTCCGCCGAGGCGGGAGGCATCTTCTCCAGCCGCTCTACCTCTTTGAGTGCTTTTTTTTCCGCGTCTTCCGGCAGGTTTGCCGTACTGATTTTTTCGCGGTATTCTCCCGCTTCCGCCTGGCGTTCGTCCGCGTCCCCCAATTCTTTGTGTATGGCTTTAACCTGCTCACGCAGATAGTATTCCTTCTGCGTCTTCTCCATCTGCTTGCGCACACGCAGGCCAATTTTCTTCTCCAACTCCAGGATCTCTATCTCCTGATTTAACTGCTCCGCAATAACCTCCAGGCGGGTCTGGGAGGTGAAAGCTGCCAGAACTTCCTGTTTTTGCTCAATTTTCAGGGATAGATGGGAGGCTAACACATCAGCCAGACGGCCCGGTTCAGTGATATTGGAAACATTGTTCAGGACATCGGGCGAAATTTTCTTACTTAATTTAATATAGTATTCAAACTGGTTCAGCACATGGCGCATTAATGCCTCGCTCTCTGTATGCCGGCCGTCTGCATCATCCACTTCCGTGGCAAGGGCTTTAATGTAAGGCTTCATAGCCAAAACCTTTTCAATGCGGGCGCGTTTGATCCCCTCCACAAGAATACGCATTGTCCCTCCCGGCAGCTTTAACATCTGCTTAATGGAGGCAACAGTTCCCACTTCAAACAAATCTTCGGGCTCAGGATCATCCACCCTGGCTTCTTTTTGTGCAACCAGCAAAATAGTGTTATCTTGCAGCATAGCTTCGTCCAAGGCTCTGATAGACCGCTCCCGGCCCACATCGAGGTGCAGAACAAGATGGGGAAAGACGACTAGGCCGCGCAGGGGTAATAACGGCAACTCAATAAGCTTACCCAAGCTCACGCTCCCCCTTTTACTAATTTTTTTTGTCCAGATTTTTCCCGTAGATCTTTTCGGCACTGCCGGTGGTGAGAGGATTGCCCAGCGGAATAAATTGCCAGCGCTGCGCCCACTCCCGCCGAGGGGCCGTCCACAGGCACGCCGCCGGGAAAGTTCAGGTGAATATCATAATTTCGCATATTTTTCTGCAGCAATGCGGTAAGGGCCGTCAATACATTTTCCACAGCGGCACGGGCCGTTCCTTTGCGGCTCAAAGTCCGGCCCAAA
>DMPF01000132.1:0-402 GCA_003456095.1 Bacillota bacterium | reverse complement strand
TCCTTTGCGGCGCAAAGTCCGGCCCAAAGTTCCCATTTCCTCTTCTTCCACAATACCGCCGATAGTAAGGCTTCCCTTTTTCTCCTCTGTGGGGAAAACGGCAAAGAGCACCTGCACCACGCCGAGGACACCAAACCAGCCGTGCACTTATGCCACTCCCTTTCCGGAAAAACAGATATTTTGATCTTACTCTGATCTTTATCTATTATTTCCGGAAACAGAGATAAATAAACAGTCAATCAAAAGTTGTAATTAATCCTGTACCGATGGAAAATGGTGACCCTGGGGTCACCCCGGGAGCGCTCAAGATGCGGATACTCCCTTTTGTTTTTTGCCGCTGGTGAGTATTTTCGGCTTTTCCTCTTTACGCACAACTCCGGAGGTGACAACACATTTTTCAAT
>DMPF01000019.1 GCA_003456095.1 Bacillota bacterium | reverse complement strand
GGCCCTTTTCCGCGGCATTGACCGGTTTAAGTTCCGTGGAATCGTGCGCCCGGGGGCTAGCCTTTTGCTGGAGGTAACGTTAACCTCCATAAAAGGAGTGGCGGGCCGCGGCGATGCCCGTGCCAGCATAGACGGCAAGGTGGTTGCCTCGGGCGAACTGGTTTTTGCCCTGGTGGAGCGCGGCACGCTGTAAATACAAAAAAAAAGCAGTAAGGATGTGTATAATAAACATAACAAAAAAGATGGAGGAGGTTTCTTACAGTGAATCGTAACGGGGTTTTTTTATTTACTTCCGAGTCGGTAACGGAAGGTCATCCGGACAAAGTATCGGACCGGATCTCCGACGCGATCCTTGATGCCATTATGGAAGAAGATCCCCATGGCCGGGTTGCGGCGGAGACGCTTGTTACCACCGGCCTGGTACTGGTATCGGGGGAGATTACCACACAGTGCTATGTGGATATACCGCGTATTGCCCGGGAAACGGTTAAGGAGATCGGTTATACCCGGGCCAAATACGGTTTTGACGGGGATACTTGTGCCGTGCTCACCTCCATTGACGAGCAGTCACCCGATATTGCGCTGGGGGTAAACAAAGCCTGGGAGCTGAAAAGCGGTGAGGAGCAGGAAAGCATCTACAGCACCATCGGCGCGGGCGACCAGGGCATTATCTTTGGCTTTGCCTGCACTGAGACACCGGAACTGATGCCCCTGCCCATTTCCCTGGCGCACAAGCTGGCCATGCGCCTGGCCCGGATACGTAAAGAAAAAATTGTCAATTACCTGCGACCGGACGGCAAGTCACAGGTAACGGTGGAATATGTTGACGGGAAGCCCTCCCGCGTATCATCTGTCGTCCTCGCGGCACAGCACAGCGACGAGGTATCCCTGGAACGGCTGCGCGAAGAACTGGTGGAGCTTGTAATCAAAGAGGTTATACCACAGGAGCTGCTGCAAGGGACGAAATACTATATTAACGCAACAGGGCGTTTTGTGATCGGCGGACCCCTTGGCGATACGGGCTTGACGGGCCGCAAGATCATTGTGGATACATACGGCGGCTATTCCCGTCATGGCGGCGGCTGTTTCTCCGGCAAAGATCCTACCAAGGTAGATCGTTCGGCCAGCTATATGGCCCGCTATGTGGCCAAGAACGTGGTGGCGGCAGGGCTGGCGGAGAAGTGTGAACTGGAACTCGCCTATGCCATCGGGGTGGCCCGTCCCCTTTCCGTTTTTGTGGATACTTTCGGCACAGAGAAGATCCCTGTGCAAAAAATCGAGCAGCTTATCTGCGACAACTTTGACCTGCGCCCGGCTGCCATAATTGACAATCTTAACCTGCGACGCCCCATCTACAAGCAGATAGCCGCGTACGGGCATTTCGGCCGGGAGGACGTGGATCTGTCCTGGGAAAAAACGGACAAGGTGGAGATATTGCGCAAACAGGCCGCCCTGTCCCCATTATCTTCATAGTAAGGAGACTGCTTATACCTTTGGAAAGCCTGGAGGGAACCCTGGAGCGCATCACCTTTTACAGCAGTGAGACCTCCTATATGATCGGACGCCTGAGCCAGACCGGCAAGGAGAACGTGACCGTAGTGGGCTATTTCCCCCCGCTGCAGGAGGGGGAAACCCTGCTCTTGCGCGGTGAGTGGACGATTCATCCCCGTTACGGCAGGCAGTTCCTCATGAAAGAATGGGAGCTGCTTACCCCCGGCAGCCGCAAAGGTCTGGAGCGGTTTCTCTCTTCCGGTTTAATAAAGGGAGTGGGTGAGCATACGGCCCGCTTGCTGATCAAGCATTTTGACCTGAAAGTGCTGGAGGTAATCGGCACCGAGCCGGCGCGCCTGGCGGAGGTGCCCGGCATTGGTCCCAAAAAAGCGGCCCGTATCCACCAGAGTTACCTGGAGCGGCAGGAGATCAAGGAAGTGATGCTTTTTCTCCAGGATTACGAGGTGAGCCCCGCGCTGGCAGTACGTATCTTTAAGCACTATGGGAAAAACAGCATTCCCATATTGCGGGAGAACCCCTATCGCCTGGCCGAAGAGGTATACGGTATCGGCTTTATCACTGCGGACAAAATCGCCCGTAAATTGGGACTTCCCTTTGCTGCACCGCAGCGGGTCAGGGCTGCCGTTATCTTTATTTTAAACCGGGCAGCCGATGACGGGCATGTCTACCTGCCCCGAGAGGAGCTCTGCCGCATGGTTGACGAACTTTTATGCCCGCCACAGGATGCGGATGCAGCCAGCCTTCCCGCCGGCGGGGAGGGTGATCGTGTTTCCCATACTTTAATCATGGGGCAGATACACGACCTTGTGGCAGCCCGCCTGCTTTTTGCGCAAGCAGATCCAGCCGGAACAGAGATCGTTTATGCCGCCCCTTTTTATTATGCGGAAAAAGGGGTTGCGGAGAAGCTGACTGCTTTGCTGCAGCGGCAGCTTATTCTATTTACACAGCAGGAAAATGGTGCGGTGGAGGCGGTGCTGCGGGAGGAAAAACTGAGTATGGCGCCGGAGCAGGTGGAGGCGATCAAGGGGGCCTGCGAAAACGGTGTAATGGTGATTACCGGCGGTCCGGGCACGGGAAAGACTACCACTATCCGCATGCTGCTTAAACTATTTCAGCGTTATCGCCTTAAAGTTGCGCTTACTGCCCCTACGGGACGGGCTGCCCGCCGTATGGCGGAGACAACAGGTATGGAGGCGAAGACAATTCACCGGCTGCTTGAGTTTACCTATACGGAGGGACAGGGTTTCCGTTTTCAACGCTGCGAGGAAAATCCCCTCACTGCACAGGTTGTTATTGTGGACGAGGTTTCCATGGTGGACCTGATTCTCTTTTATAATCTCCTCAAGGCCCTGCCGGCCGGCTGCCGTCTCCTGCTTGTGGGTGATGTGGACCAGCTGCCTTCCGTTGGCGCCGGAAATGTTCTGCGCGATGTGATCAATTCCGGGGCCGTACCGAGTGTGCGCTTGCAGACCATCTTCCGGCAGGCCCGGGAAAGCATGATCGTGGTCAATGCTCACCAGATCAACAAGGGAGAATTTCCCTATCTTAACCGCCGGGAAAAGGATTTTTTCTTTATACCTGAAGAAGACCCGGAAAAGGTGGAGCAGCGCATTGTGGAACTATGCCGGGAGCGCCTGCCCCATTTCGGACCCTTTGATCCCTTCGCGGAGATTCAGGTGCTCACACCGATGCGCCGCACCAAAGCGGGAGTGGATGTTTTAAACAGGCTGCTGCAACAGGAATTGAACCCGCCGGCGCGTCATAAGGGTGAACTTGCCTATGGGAGTTTTGTGTTCCGCTTGGGGGATAAGGTCATGCAGATACGCAACAACTATGAAAAAGATGTTTTTAACGGCGATGTGGGGCGCATTACGGCCATTGACAAGACAGAGGGGGAGTTGATTGTCAACTTTTCCGACCATCCCGGCAGCCGGGAAGTTGACTATACAGGCAGCGACCTTGATGAACTTGTACTCGCTTACGCCGTTTCCGTGCACAAGAGCCAGGGCAGTGAGTTTCCGGTGGTGGTCATGCCGGTTATTACCCAGCATTATATGCTGCTGCAACGCAACCTGCTTTATACCGCCGTTACAAGGGCGCGCCGCCTGGTGGTGCTGGTGGGGACACGCCGCGCCATCGCCATTGCCGTACGCAACAATAAAGTGGAGCAGCGCTACAGCAACCTTGCCCACCGTCTCTGCCGGCTTGAGGGAAACTAATAGCTTAAAACCTGCCGTTACGCCTGTGGTGGTCTGGCTGGGCCGGTTATCACTTTGTTTGCCCGCATGAAGATATTGATCTGCTTGTCCAGTTTCAAAGATGCGGCAAGTACCGCTGCCGATATGCGCTTGTCCCGCTTGTAGATGGAGTGCATTTGTTCCCGCAGGCGGGTTATTTCCTTAAGTATGCTTGTCTCCTCTAACATGATTTTTTTTCCTTTCGTGTCTGCGATCTATCAAGCAGTTAAATAAATCAAATTGCGCAGCTATATATCTAATTATATCTAAATATGGTTATTTTTGCAAGGGTTAATTTGTTAAATTTTCTTAAAATCGGACATTTCGACGATGATTAACAGAAAATTAAATAATTTTAGGCAAAGGATCGGTCCATGTCTCTGCTGCAAACAATTTTCGATCTTTTTTTTCCGCCCCGCTGCCCATTCTGCCTTTCGTTCCTGGCGGCAGGCAGCGGGGCGGGAGCCGTCTTGCTTCCCTGGGGTAAGATGCAACAGGAAGGAGCGCTCTGTCCCCGTTGTGCCGCGGCGCTGCCCTGGCTTACGGGCTGCTGTCCCCGCTGCGCCAGGCCACAGGCGCTGCCGCAAGGGCAAGAAAACGGCTGCCCCTCCTGCCGCACCAGCCAGCTTGCTTTTACCCATAGCTGTGTTTTGGGCAGTTACCAGGGAGCGCTGCGCCAAACCCTGCACCGCTTTAAATACGGTGGGGAGAAATCCTTGGCTGTTCCCTTGGGCCGGCTTCTGGCATCCCGGATTTCCGCCATGCCCTGGCTCCCCGCGGTGGAGCTGTTGACAGCGGTGCCTCTTGCGCTGCCGCGCCTGCGGGCCCGGGGCTACAATCAGGCGGCATTGCTGGCGGGAACAGTAAGCCGGGAGCTGGGCATTCCCGGCCTGCCTTTGTTGGAACGCGCCCGGGACACGGCAAGTCAGACCGGGTTAGACCGCCGGCAGCGCTGGGAAAATATGCACGGAGCCTTTTCTTGCCTTAAGGACAACCTGCAGGGAAAACATATCCTCCTTGTGGATGATATCCTCACTTCCGGTGCTACCGCCCATGCTGCTTCTTTGGCGCTCAAAGCGGGAGGGGCATCAGTTATCAGCGTTGCCGCAATCGCCCGGTAAGAACACAGGCGGTGACAAGGGGACGGTTCTCCTGTCACCTTCCCTTCCCTTCTGACATAGGGGGGTGACAGGCAACAGGTGACAAGAGAACCATCCCCTTGTCACCGCCTTGTCACCCCCCTTCCCCTGTCACCTCAGTTTTTGTCTGATGTGGGTTGCCACGGCGAAGACAAACCCCAAAACGAAGCCGCCGATATGCGCCCACCAGGCCACAGTCTGGGCCCCGGCGGCCAGCCCGGCGAAAGAGGCGTTGGCCAGCTGCAGAATAAACCAGATGAAAAGGAATAAGGTGGCCGGCACGTGGGCGGTGGTAATGAAAAAAACAATGGGGATGAGGGTGAGCACCCTTGCCCGGGGGAAGAATACCAGGTAGGCTCCCAGCACACCGGCAATGGCTCCGCTGGCGCCGATGGTGGGCACGCCGGATTGGGAATTGGCGGCAATATGGGCAATGCTGCCGGCTGCCCCGGCGACTAGGTAGAATAGAAGATAACCTCCGCGACCGAGGCGGTCTTCCACATTATCACCGAATACCCAGAGGTAGAGCATATTGCCCAGCAGGTGAAACCAGCCGCCGTGCAGAAAGGTAGAGGTGAGGAAAGGCAGCCAGGTTTCGCCCAACGTCCCGCCCTGCAGTAGGGATGAGATAAACTGTTGGGGTACTATACCCCGTTGATAATAAAGCCGGATCAATTCAGCTTCTGTCAATCCCAGTCCATAGAGAAAGATTATGATGTTAAGCAGTATTAGCGATATATTTATGTAAGGGAAGCGGCGCGGGCGCATGCTGTCTCGCAAAGGTATCATATTTATTTCTCTCCATTGAATTTAAAGTCCAGATTTCCTTTTATACTATACTATTATCAGCATAAGGGAAAGCCTTTAGTAAAATTCTTTTATTTTAACCCATAAAAAAACTGGAAGGAATTAACTGAATGGGGTACAAACAGGAAGAGGAAAAGGCATGGCGGCACATCCCGGACATTCCGGAGACGGATGAGGCGGCGGCGCTAAAGATTACCTCCCCTTCTGTCTTAAGGCAGATGTTAAGGAAGCGGGGACTAAGCCCCCGCCGCGCTCAGGGTCAGCATTTTCTTGTGGATGAAAATATCCTGAAAAAAATCCTGCAGGCGGCAGCTCTGGGCAAAGAGGACCTGGTCATCGATATTGGGGCTGGTCCCGGTGCTCTCTCCTTGAGCATGGCGCAGCGGGTAAACGGAGTGATTGCCATTGAACAGGACCGGGGACTGGCCGCTTTTCTGCGGGAGCAAGCCCGGCTCAGGGGCCTGGCAAATCTAACCGTGATCGAGGGGGATGTACGCCGTCTAGACCTGGAAGCCCTCTGCCGCATGCCGCAAATAGGGCGCCGTGCTGCGCAAAGGGAGATACAGGAGAAGGTTAAAGTGGTAGCGAATCTCCCCTATTACCTTACTACGCCGCTGCTTTTTCAGCTTCTACAGGGTAACTGCCGGCCGGCTCTGCTGGTCCTGATGGTGCAGTTGGAGGTAGCCCGGCGGATGCTGGCTGAAGCGGGGAGCAAGGATCGCAGCA
>DMPF01000095.1 GCA_003456095.1 Bacillota bacterium | reverse complement strand
ACATTATACCTTCTCACCCCGAAACTGTCAACGAAATTGAAAAGCGAGCCTTTTGCGTTGCACTTATGGCGCACGTTAATTTGCCTAAAAAAAATAAACTTCCCTTTATGTCCATGGCATGGGCATGGAACCAAGCTGTTGCTCCCCACAACAACGCTGACGAGGAAGTGCCTGAATCAATAATCCATAGTCCTTAATAAACATGCAGCATGTAAATTCAGTGATAAGGTAGGCCGGCTTCAGGCTTGCCCAGCCTGATAATTTTCCCCTTTTTATCTGAAAGTTTTACCTCCAGCCTTTTGGCCTGAAAGGCTTCGCCGTCGATATGTGCCGGTATGGCAATCTCCGATTCAAGGACAAAACTGTTCCCGGAGATGGTCTTGGCTCCTTCCCATTCAGGGATTTGTCCCAACAGGAACAAAACAGCCGCATGAAACGGATAACCTTTGATCATCGTCAAATACGGTCCCGGCGCGTCCTGCCATGTCAACGGTAAGCCAAAACCAACCCTGCCCCACAATGATATTTCCACAGTCAACAAGCCATGCTGCAGCTGACCGTTAACCCCAATATCATAGGCATGGTTTTGCTGCATGGATCTAATGGCACTTGCCAGGTAAGTAGGTATCCCCAGTTGCGCATACGGGTTGGCGAAATTAACGATTTCACTGCCCTTGCCCATCCCGGCGCCAAAGACGGTCAGCCTGTTGTTAACTTCAAGCAGCGGGATCTCCATCTCTTCAAAATGCTCCAAATCCCTTTCACTGACCAAACGCAGCGGTATATTCAGAATCCGGGCAAGAGCGTTCCCGCGGCCCAACGGCAGGATTAACAACTTTGTTTGTGCAAAATCAATGTTATTTACGGCGTAATTAATTGTCCCATCGCCCCCTGCAGTCACCAGCAGGGATGTTTTGGGGATGGGTTGCCCTACTTTTACCCACTCAATCTGATGTTGATAAAGAAAGAGACCTGCCAAAAACTTGCTTTTTACGTGAGGGTACAAAACTGTAAGCATTATCTGCACCGTCCCCCGCTTCGTAGACTGCCAAAACACAAGATACCTTGGTCCCTCACCAAATAGCTAAATCTTTTGTAAAACAATGTAGTGACTCTTTGTGGGCTCTGCCCACACCCGCCCTCGCCGAGGGGATCAACCCGCCATGTTTACATATTTTATCATTAACTAACTTCACGCTTTTGCCGTGGGCCATAGTTTTTGCTTTTTTTTGGGAAGCGTACCTTTTAGCTATGCGTAGATATGCCAGGCCACAGGTAAGGCAGCCAAAACCGCCGGTACGCCGCAAGAAGGTATTGCCAGCAATATTGCGCTGATTACCTCGTCACGTCCGGCACCTGCATCCTTGGCCATACTGATATGGCCTGCTAAAGCATCCGTATTCTTTAGCGCAGTGGCAATACCAACTGCGATAAGATTTGCTGTTTTGGAATCCAGTGCGGAATTCTTTTGTATGGCCTCGCGCAAGTTAACTATGGCCTCCGCTACGCCTGGGCTTTCTGTTTTCAGCCTGGCAAGCAGATCAAACAAAACCGTAGGATTTTGATTATTGCTTATCACAAGTTTCCCTCCCGTCGTTCCATAAGCCTACAGCCGGTTTTGACTTTCTGCTGAGCCACGCCGGCCAACTCGCTTCCCGGCGTGAAGTCCACATCTTCGCATTTAGTATAGCTCCCGTTCGCATAAAATGCAACCGGGAAAATGCTTTTTGCGCACCATGTAAGCGTAAAATAATACCCACCTCTAACGACATGAAGGAGGGCCATAAGTTAATTGACAATCTTGCAGAACAATAACTATGATTACAAAGGCACGGTCTATTGCTATTGCCCCGAGACTAACAAACGACTGGAAATGGCCTTCGAAGGGTTTGAAAAAACCGACATAAGCTCCAAGGGGCAAGTGCGCCCTTTTTACGGCACGACTATAACTTTATGGAATTTTAGCGACTGGTTTGCCCTAAAACACAGCATTGTTTGCTATGAATATGGTCGGGTTGAGAAATAAATGGCTTGCAACGCAAAAAGCTCGCTGAAAAAATTAGTTGACAAGAAACCGCAGATAGTGTATATAATGTATATAAACAGTATAACAACGTTGAAAATGACGCCGCAAGGAGCTGAGCCGTATTTGTGAACATTATTATTACCAACTCTGCCGACGAGCCGATTTACGCGCAGATTGTGCGGCAGATTAAAAATTTGGTCATGCGGGGGCAGGTTGCCGAAGACGAGCTGCTGCCCTCCATCCGGACCCTGGCCAGGGAGCTGCAAATCAGCGTTATCACCACCAAAAGGGCGTACGAGGAGCTGGAAAGGGAAGGTTACATCGTGACGGTGCCGGGTAAAGGCACCTTCGTGGCTGCTCAAAACAGGGAGCTTCTGCAAGAGATGCGGCTTAAAATTGTGGAAGAAAAACTGGGCGAGGCGGTTGACGCGGCTAAATACATCGAGTTGAGTTTTACCGATCTGGCCGGCATGCTCAAGATATTGTTCCATGAACCTGCTGAAAAGAGACGGCGGCAAAATCACGGTCTTCGGCCTGGACAACCTGGAGCATGAAAAGGAGATTAAAAACAGGATCGGTTTCGTGTATGACGAGAGCTATTTCTACGAGGAGCTGACTGTCGCACAGATGAAGAGAATCGTCCTTCTGTCATGCAAGATGATCGTAAAGGTGTTTTCTTCTCGACGCATATCACTTCCGACCTGGAGAAGATTGCCGATTATATTACCTTCATCAATAACGGGCGCATCGAGTTTTCCGCCGCCAAGGACGATGTCGTTGAAAATTTCGGCCTGGTCAAAGGCGCCAGGGAGCTTTTGAGCAGTGATTTGGGGAAACACCTGATCGGGGTGAGGGAAAACCGGTTCGGGTTCGAAGGGATGGTAAAAGACAAGCGGCAGGTAATACGGCTCTTGCATGGCAGCGCGGTGGTGGAAAAACCTTCCCTGGACGAGATCATGCTCTACCTCACAAGGAGGACTCGAGATAATGTTTAGCCTGATTTTGAAAGACCTGTTTATGCAGAAAAAAGGCATCCTTTATGGTGTCATATACGTTGCCGTTATCGTGCTGGCTTTTCACGGTGCCAATGGCGCGGGTCCCATCGCCGGCGCGGCGGCTATTGCCTCCGCCATGGTGGCGGTAACCTATATGCTGCCTCTCTTTAAAGATTTATCTGCGCCGCGAATTCTGAGAATAGACACCCATGCCGCCTACGGCACCATCGGAAGAATGAAAACGTTTTTTGTTGAAGTTATCCTCTGCGGCTGGCGATGAGGTC
>DMPF01000209.1 GCA_003456095.1 Bacillota bacterium | reverse complement strand
AGAACTTTTGATTCACAAGTTCAATAAAAAAAATCCCGAAAAAAAGCTGTTCAGTCAAGCCCTGCTCGCCATGGTCAAAGCGAGACAACAAGACAGGCGGCCGTTTGGTCAAATCATGGGAGACACTGTTCGTGATTCTATGAATACCCTCATGCTTATTGGAGGATTCATTATGCTCTTTTCCGTAATCATTGCCATGCTGCAGTTGGCAGGTATTGCCGGCTTCTTTATAAATATTATTGCCTATTTCCTCAGAATCGTAAAACTGGATGAGACCCTTGCTCCAGCCCTTTTCAGCGGGTTATTGGAGATTGACCTTGGCTGTCAGCTTGCAGGCTCACTGCAGCATGTCTCCATGGAACAAAAAATTATTGCGGTCAGTGCAATTATCGCCTGGAGCGGTCTTTCTGTCCACGCTCAGGTGGCCAGTATTATCAGCCCCACCGATATTAGTATTGTTCCTTATAGTCTGGCAAGAATTCTCCATGCCGTTCTCGCTGCTTTTTACAGCATGCTCTTAATTGGACCATTTAACATTGCCTATTTGCTGTTTTAATAACGTTAACTAAAATTTATATGAAGCAAATTTTTGTATAATCATATCATAAACCTCCGGAGGCACCAGATCTCTTATGTCCCCGCCGTAACCGGCAACCTCTTTCACAATACCGGAACTGATAAATGAGTACATATTATTGGTCATCATAAACATGGTTTCCACTTCACAGTTTAGCTTTCGGTTTGTTAAGGCCATTTGAAACTCAAATTCAAAATCGGATATTGCCCGCAGACCTTTAATAATAATGCGGGCACCTCTTTTCTTAGCGTAATCAATCAGCAGCCCCCTGTATGAATCAACTTCTACATTGTGATAAGGGGCAACAATTTTATTGAGCATCTTTACTTTTTCATCCATCGAAAAGGTTGGTATTTTACGGGGATTTTCCAGAACAGTAACAATTAACTGATCAAATACTTTACTGGCCCGATTAATGATGTCCAGATGACCGTTTGTAACCGGATCGAAACTCCCAGGATAAATTGCAAGAACCATGAAAATACCTCCTCCCAGGCTTCATAATTCTTTTATCTTCTAACAAGCACCCGTACTTAGAAATATAAGCCGGGTATCACCGTACACTTTTTGCTGTTTTAATTGGAAAGGGGCACCTTCGAGCCATGCGAAATTTTCACGCCTGTCCCGCTCTACTCCGATAAAACCTCCTGAAACCAGCAACCGGTAGTCATTAATGATGCTAAGAATTACATCAATACGGTACAAATGATAAGGCGGATCTATGTATATGATATCGAATAACTCCCCGTTTTTTTTCAGCACTTTCAGGGCACGTGTGAAGTCGCAATTCAACACGTCTGCTCCTTTTTGAAATCCGGTGCGATACAGGTTCTCCTTGATCAATCGCAGGGAATCTTTCCCTTTATCCACAAAAACACATCTGGCAACTCCCCGGCTGAGTGCCTCAATACCCATGCTGCCGGTCCCTGCAAAAAGATCAAGAAAACTCCCTCCCCTTACCGCATTGCCGACCATATTAAAAAAAGCATTTTTTACTTTATCCGCTGTCGGCCTTATTTTTCGATTCCGGGGCGGCTTAAGCAACCTGCCTTTAGCGGAACCGGTGATTACTCTCATTATTCACCCCCCAAAATTTAGGCTCCATCCAAATGTCCATATATTTGTAACCAAGGTATTTTAACATTGCAGGGGGGAAAAAGCAATAAACTGGTTAGTATTTCCAGAAACATTTGCTTTAAATAATGCATAAATCAACAAATCATGTAAATAATCCTGACTTTGACAGCAAAAGAAGGGAAAAAGAGGCCGCAATCCCTGTAAATAAAGGGGCTTGCGGCCTTTACAGAATGTCACAAATATGTAGTGTAACGGCTTATTTTTTGCTCTCAGCCAAAATATTTTTTAGTTCGCCGAGAAGCAACCTTTTGAGGGTGAAATCGATACCCAATGCATCCCCGATGGCGTCGGAGATCTCGCTTCTGTAATCGAACAGGTAGAGGTTATCCTGCTCGTTGGAGCAGGCAATTTTGTTTAGGCACTCAATGATCCTCTCTGCCGAATACTGTCGATCTGTTTTTTTCTGAATGAGCCGTATGATCGTAAGAGCGATGAAACAGGTTAGGAAATGTGCGTCAATACGATCATTCCGGGACACATATACAGGGCGGGCCTCCAGTGTACCCTTGGTGACCCGGAAGGTTTCCTCAATCTCCCACAGCCCGCGGTATGTGTCAATAATCTCCCCATCGGACATCTCGAGTTCGCTGGTAACGATTGCATAATAACCGTCGTACTTTTCCTCTTCCGCCAGTTTATCGGAATCAAAGTATGGACGTTTTTTACCTTCAAGAACCTCCCCGGTCTCCTTATCGAATTCCAGATTTTTAACGTACTTGGCTGCGCCGTAGGTGATGGCTTTATTATACTTTTTCGGATCCGCCACCAGATCCAATGCCTTTTTCACAACCTCTTCCCGCTGTGCCTTTGCTCTGTCCGCATACTTTTTCGACCAGAACACGACTTGCTTTTCATACACCGTCTTTTTTGCTGTCTTGCCGCTAACCATGGTTACATTGATATCCCTTGCTATCCCCCTGCTTTTGATTTTGTACTCTGCATCCTCGTCGGCAGGTTTACCATCAAACCCGACATACCCTTCATTATCAAGCACATACTTCTTGAATGTGCTCGTACCACCGCGGACGGAAAAGCTGAACACATACCCGTTTCTGTTCTTTCCCCCGGTCAGGTAATAAATATTATCACCTGTGATAATCCCCATATCGGCGACCACCACGATCCTGCCTGTATCGTAATTCTTTCGGACCTCGCCGATGATGGAGCGAAATGTTTCCTTGTCCAGCTTGTTTCCGGGGAAAAGCTCATAATGCAGTGGTATCCCGTCCCCATCCATCGCCATGCCCATTTGCACGATCGGATTGGGACGCTTCTCTTTGGACGGGCCGAATTTGCGCAGCTCATCTGCCTCATCAATTTCGAAATAAAAGTTCGTAACATCATAGTAGATCGTCTTTGTGTCGCGCCCATACTTTTCTGTGATCTGCCCATGCAGAAACCGCTGGAGCTCTTTAGCAATCTTCGCATAGTGTGAAAGAGCACGATACACATCTGCCAGCGAAAAATTGAAGCGCTCAAAATAGCGGCCCTTCTCCTTGAAAGCTTTCTTCTTGGAACCGGGCGAGAGCAGCCTGGAAACCACAAGCAGCATCATGATGGAATTGGTGTTGTACTTGAAGCTTTCATGGCGCGCCCGGTTGTTGAAAAAACGATGCAGTCCAAGTTCATGGTAGAGCTTCAAGATCGCAGCATAGCCGAAGTTTTTCCTGTTGTCGGCGCCGGGATGAAGCTTCTCATCCATATTGATTGACAAGGTTAACTTTCTCTTTGAGTTTTCATCTTCGGTCATCTTGCGGGCGACTTCTTGGAAATGGGTGACGGGATCGTCATATTCCTTTTCCAGCTCATCCAGCCAACCCAGGGACTCGATGGTGCGATCAGTAGAAATATTTGTTTTTGGATTTCTGTATTTCTTGGCGATAACAAGATAAGTTCTTCCCGATTCTTTTCGGTAAGTTTTTTTGAGATACATAAAGAACCCTCCATATCAAATACTCTGACCATGTCCCTATTATAGCACATTGTGCCATATTATGCCATACTAAAATGACTAAAAAGTAAAATAAAAATCCCCTGCAGCCTTGTACTACAGGGGATTCGGAGTTTTCGCTTTTCAATTATGCTGTCAAACTAACGCAAACTAACGTAAAGACGGGTTGCCTTTTTATTAAAATTTTAAAATATTATGGCAAAAGATCTTGACAAAAAGGTGTCCCTGACCTATAATATAGTCAGGCAGGTTCCGAGAGGTCCCAAGGTTAATCCTGAAACTGGTTTTCTCAGGATAGTCACCCGAGCCCAGGCGAAAACTATGAGAAGCGGGGAATTGCATTTTGCACCAGTCCCGCCTCGAGACAGAAACCCGGGTAGTAGGGATGGCGGCAGGTTTGGTCTTGAAAGAAAGGGGTATAAGCAGTAAGTTGCATAGAAAGGCGCTGCGTGCCCGTGAAAGTAGAGGCTGGCCAGAGGGAAAACGTAGAGGATAAACCGATAAAGGTCTGCTGGGGCTTGCCTTATTGATTGCCTAAAGCCCTTCATCCAGCCAGGCGCAGACACCGGCGTCTGCATTCTAAATATAACCCTGTTTAGGAGGTAATTTAAATGTCAAAGTATGTCTGTGAATTATGTGATTACGTTTATGACCCGGCAGTCGGTGACCCTGACAATAATATTCCGCCGGGCACGCCCTTCGCCGACCTTCCCGATGACTGGCTTTGTCCGGTCTGCGGCGCGGAGAAGTCGGAGTTTCAGGAGGAGAAGTAATCCTTAGGCAGCATTAAGTTCATTTATCTATGTATAATAGAAGCATACCTGGGTTATAATATCATTACAGCCGGGGATTGTAAGTCTCCTGCGCAAAGCAGGGTGTAGCCTTTGCACAAAGGTTAGTATTTACAAGATTCCCCGGCTGTTGTTTATTTCTATTCAAGTTCTTTTGGCCGCATTGTGGGAAAAAGGATAACATCACGAATCGAAGTCGCGCCGGTTAAAATCATAACCAACCTGTCAATGCCGACACCCAGTCCTCCGGTAGGAGGCATGCCGTACTCCAGGGCGCAAAGAAAGTCCTCATCCATCATATGGGCCTCCTCGTCGCCGCCAGCCCTTTTTTGCGCCTGTTCAAGGAAGCGCTCCCGCTGGTCCAGGGGGTCGGTCAACTCCGTAAAAGCATTGGCGATCTCTTTACCGGCCATGAAAGCTTCAAAACGATAAGTAAAATCAGGATCGTAATCACAGCGCCGTGCCAACGGCGACACCGCTGCGGGATAATCCCGCACGAACACCGGCCCCCATAGTTTTTCTTCACAGAACTTCTCAAAAAACGAAAAGAGTATCTCCCCCCAGGAAGCCTCTTTTTGCGGCTCCAGTCCATGCGTGGTGGCTACTTCCCGTGCCGCGGCATCGCCTTTGACCTGGCGAAAGTCCACCCCGGCCAGCTCTCGCACTACGTCAAGGAGGTTTTTGCGGGGCCAGGGCAGAGACAGGTCGATCTCCCGGTCTTGATAGAGAAGCCGGCTACTGCCCAGCACCTTCTCCGCAACAGTGCGCACCATATCTTCCATCAGTTCCATCATATCTTCATAATCGGTATTGGCCTGATAGATCTCCACAGAGGTAAATTCGGGATTATGACTGGTTGAGATCCCTTCGTTGCGGAAGATACGCCCCAGCTCAAAAACCTGCTCCATGCCCCCTACGACAAGCCGTTTGAGGTGCAGTTCAGTGGCAATACGCAAATAAAGATCCAGATTGAGGGCGTTATGGTGTGTAACAAAAGGCCGGGCTGCTGCTCCGCCGGCCACGGTGTGCATAACGGGAGTTTCTACTTCAAGGAAGCCCCGCCCTGTGAGAAATTCGCGCATGGTCTGAATGATCCTGCTGCGCAGCACAAAAACACGCCGCACCTCCGGATTTACCATCAGGTCTGTGTAACGCTGGCGGTAACGCGTCTCCACATCCTTAAGACCATGCCACTTTTCCGGCAGGGGGCGCAGGGCCTTGGCCAGGAGATTAAAAACGCCGATATCTACGGTAATTTCGCCCGTTCTTGTCTTGAAGACCCCGCCGCGCAGACCAATGAAATCACCGATATCCAGATTCTGAAACAGAGCATACTGCTCCTCGCCCACACTGTCCATTCTGATGTAAATCTGTATACGACCGCTGCCGTCCTGAATATGGGCAAAAGACGCTTTGCCGTGCCCACGGCGGGTCATCATACGACCAGCCAAGCTTACCGTCTGTCCGTCCAAAGAACTAAAGCCCTCCAGCACGTCCTGTGTGCTGTGGGTAACAGGATATTTTAGCCCGTATGGTTCCACTCCCTGTGCCCGTAGTTCCTTTAACTTCTGCCGCCGCAGCTGTAATTGTTCACCCAGATGTTCCTGTTCCATGAAACCAGCCCTTCAAGCTTTGTACGCAGCACAGGTGCCTGTCCTGCCTTTATTTAATCTCCAGTATTTTATATTTTATCGTCCCGGCCGGCGCCT
>DMPF01000244.1 GCA_003456095.1 Bacillota bacterium | reverse complement strand
TGCCTGGTAATCATGGCTATACCTTCGGCAAGGCCTTGCGAACCTGTCTCCGTGGAGGCGCAGGCCCGCTCCAGATTGTCAATCACCGGCAAAAGGCGGCATACCAGCTCATAAGCGGCATAGTCAACCATTTCTTCCTTCTCTGCCCTGGTGCGTTTGCGGAAATTGTCAAAGTCCGCCTGCGAGCGCAGCAACCTCTGCATCAGTTCCTCTTTTTCCTGTTCAAGGATGTCAATTTGGCGGTGCAACATATCCAGCTCCACAACTTCACACTCAATTTCAGACCCGGCAGCCGCTGCGGCGGGCGTCTCTTTTTCGTTGTTTACCTGCTCCCGCGTTTGTTCCTGTTTTTTATTTATCTGATCCTGTTTTCTGTTGTCGCAACAAACATCATTATTCTTGCCCAATATATTCACTCCTTTCTCCCGGTTTCGCCAGGCAAAATCGCTGCTAAAGCTTTTCAAACTGGTCGACAACCTGGCGCAGTACCGCCACCACCCTGGGGTATTCCATACGTGTGGGGCCGAGGATGCCAATAGTCCCCACCACTTCCTTGCCCAGGCAGTATGTGGTCATTACCAGACTGCATTCCTGCACCTCTTCCAGAATGTTTTCCCTGCCTATTTTAATGATAATACCTTCAATGCCGGCCAACGGCCGGGTCAGCAGATTTGCCAGCAGGGAATGCTGTTCAAAGAGAGAAATCAGGGATTTTATTTTTTCAATGTTGCCAAATTCCGGCTGGTTAAAAATATTGGTTATCCCCCCGAGAAAAACCCGGCTTTCATCTTCTGCCAGAGATTCCTCCAAAAGAGTGAACGTAGTTTCCAGAAAATTGATATGGTGATAGAGATCACGCCGCAACTCCCTGATGAGTTGTGCCGTAATCTTGTCTATGGTAAGACCTTCCAGACGCTGATTGAGGTAGGAAACAAGACGGGCCAGTTCACTCTGGGAAAGGGCCTGGGGAAGGTTGATCAGCTTGTTTTTCATCACACCCGTATCGGCAAGCAGCACCAGTAAACCCCTTTGCCTGTCGATGGGCATAATCTGCAACTTTTTAAAAGCACTTTTCTTAAGACCCGGGCCGAGGATCAGAGATGTATAGTTAGTAAGGGATGACATAAGCTGCGAAGCCTGCCGGATAAGCGTTTCAACCTCCTGTATTTTCTCATAAGAGAAAATACGACAGATAAGCCTTTTATCCTCTTCAGCCAACCGCTCTTCCTGCATCAGTTCATCGACGTAATAACGGTATCCTTTTTGGGAAGGAATCCTCCCTGCGGAAGTATGGGGTTGGAGCAGGTAATTCATCTCTTCAAGATCAGCCATCTCGTTACGGATGGTAGCCGGGCTGAAACCCATCTTGTAACGACGGGCAATTGTACGGGAACCAACAGGCTGGGCCGTTTTAACATAATCTTTTACCACGGCACTTAGAATTTCCATTTTTCGTGTGCTCAGCCCCATGCCTTTCCCCCCCGTTAGTTTATGTTATAAATTAGCACTCTATCTCTTAGAGTGCTAACCGCCTTGTTTAACAATACCACCGTCCCGGCTGTTTGTCAAGATTTCGCCTCCAAAAAATCTTCGGCAAAATTATCTTCCGGCAAAATTTATAAATCTGCCATATTTAACCCCGTATAAAGCAGGAGCAGAAAACAGCATAAATTTTTCTTTATATACAAACTTCGGCCAAATACTCGCCCAGGAAAACAACCGATTGCTGCGGAATATGTTTACGCAGTCAGGTTCTTTTCCCGATAGTCGGCAATGGCTTTATGCAGAGCATCGGCAGCAAGGTTTGAACAATGAAGCTTGGCATCGGGGAGCCCTCCTAAATGCTCGTCCACATCTTTATTTGTAATCGCCATTGCTTCATCCAGGCTCTTTCCTTTGACCAGTTCAGTCAGCATACTGCTGCTGGCAATGGCGGCCCCACAACCGAAAGTAAGGAAATTTATTGCGGTGATACGGTCATCTTCCACCTTGATGAAGATTTTCATAATGTCTCCGCATTTCATATTCCCCACCTCGCCCACGCCGCTGGGATGAAGCATCTCACCGGCGTTGCGCGGGTTTGGGAAATGATCCATTATTTTTTCGTTGTACATGTTGCAGTCTCTCCTCCTACGTACAGCTACTTTTTAGCTCCCGGCGATAATTCTTATACAAAAAAGACATCTCACGCAACCTAGCCACACTCTCCTGCAATGTCTTCAGCGTATACCCAAGCTCTTCCAGCGTATTACCGTGTCCCAGCGTGAAACGGAGCGATCCATGGGCAAGCTGATGTTCCAGACCACAGGCCAGAAGCACATGGGACGCTTCGAGAGAGCCGGATGTACAGGCAGAACCGCTGGAGGCGGATATTCCTTTAAGGTCAAGATCCAAAAGCAGCGATTCACCCTCCACAAAGCGCACGCTTACATTCACATTGCCCGGCAGCCGCTGCACAGGATGCCCGTTAAGATACACCTCCTCAATTTTTTCCGTTAACCCGGCAAGAAAGTAATCACGCATCTTAACTAGTGCCGCGCTTTTTGCGGGGACATCCGCAGTGGCTATTTCGATGGCCTTGGCCAAGCCAACAATAGCGGGAATGTTCTCCGTCCCGGGGCGGATTTTCCGCTCCTGCCCGCCACCGTGCATAAGCTTACTTATTTTTGTCTTGCGCCGCACAAAAAGAACGCCTATCCCTTTCGGACCATAAAACTTGTGGGCGGAGAGGGAAAGGAGATCCACAGGCAGTTCCCGTAGATTAAGGGGGATATTGCCAATTGCCTGTACCGCATCAGTATGAAAGTAAACGCCCCTTTCCCGGCAGATGGAGGCAAGCGGCGCAATGGGCTGCAGCGTGCCAATCTCATTATTGGCTGCCATAATCGTAACAAGCACAGTGTCATCTCTGATTGCCTTGCGCAGATCATCCGGGTCCACCATACCATAGTGATCTACAGGCAGGACCGTTACCGCGTAACCTTTATTGCCCAGAGCGTTAACCGTATCCAGCACCGCATGGTGCTCCACCGCGCTGGCAATGAGGTGTCTGCCCCGGGAAGCCAGTGCTTCAGCCGCACCCTGTATCGCCAGGTTGTTCGCTTCCGTGCCTCCGGAAGTAAAGATTATCTCCTCTGGTGCGGCGCCCAAGGCCTGTGCCGTTTTTTCCCGGCTTTCGTCCAGGGCGCGGCGCGCCTCCCGGCCAAAGGAATGAATGCTGGAGGGATTGCCGAAAGCCTCGGAATAGTAAGGCAGCATGGCCGGCAACACATCTCGATGCAAAGGTGTGGTGGCGCCATGATCAAGATATATCCTTTTCAAATTCCAATACCTCCTTGCGTTAAAGTTAAAGATTTTAGTTTTTTTGCCGTCATTGTTTCCAATTAAGCATATCCTGCAGCGTTATACTGTCAAGGAGCTGATTAATATGATCCCGCAGTTTCAGCCAGAGATTGCGGGCCAGGCAGCTGTTGCTCTTGCCGCAACGGCTGTCATCCTCATCTCCTTCGTCAGAAACACAGCCCACCGGGGTTATGGGTCCATCCAGCACACGGATGATATCACCCACATAGATAGACTGGGGAGGCAAGGCCAGCGTATAGCCCCCTTTTACACCCCGGTTACTGAGGATAAGACCGCTGCGCCGCAGGCTGGCGAAGATCTGCTCCAGGTATTGCTGCGAAATATCCTCCGCAGAAGCAATGCTGCTTAAAGGAATAAAGCCCTGATGATAATTAAGGGCCAGATGTATCATTGCCCGCACACCGTACTCGCCCCGCGAAGAGAGGCGCATTATCTCACCTCCTTAAATAACCCCTCACGACCATTGGCTAAAGCATACTAAAATACTCTGGATTTTCCATAAAAATAAAACCCCCTCCATACTCCGGCGGCCCAATCCCGACCGCCCCGGTCAGCTTTTATAAAATGTTAGCATAGATAAAATTAACCGTCAAGCGGCAAAACAACGGAACGGGTGCGGTAAGCCACCGCAAAGGCAAGGGCAAAGGCACCGTCATGGGCCAGCGAAACAGCTACCCCGGCGATCTTTTGCCGCCGCGCCAGGCCGGCGGCCGCCCCAAGCAGACGCACCACCGGTTCGCCTTTCTTCCCCTGCAGGATCTCCAGCTCGCTCCAGCGGACCGGACCAATACCGCAACCCAGAGCCTTGGCCACGGCCTCCTTGGCAGCAAAGCGTGAAGCCAGGGATGTTAGAGGGTAGTCCCTTTCCGCCAGGGCGTCCCGCTCCCGCGATGAATAGATGCGTTGCAGGAAACGGGCAGGCCGGCGGCGGTAAGCCCTGGCCACCCGTTTGACACGGATTAAGTCCACCCCCACCCCGGCTACAGGCCCTGACAAATGTCGCGGTATTTCCAAGGTCGCTTCCTCCTAAAAAAAATTAACCGGGCACCTTTGCGTTTGTTGCAGCACAGCAGAAAACTTTAGCTGTCCCGCCGGCTTTGGCGCGCAATAAGGGAGGCAAAAACACCGGCGCTAAAACCGTTGTCAATATTTACTACGGCAAGACCCGGTGAACAGGTCTGCAGCATGGTTAAAAGCCCGGCCACACCGTCTTTGCCTATGCCATAGCCTACAGAGGTGGGTACGCCGATGACCGGCACACTGACGTGACTGGAGACAACAATCGGCAGCACCGCATCCATCCCCGCCACTACCACGATGGCAGAAACCCTCCGCTCCAGCATCTCCGTCAATGGCTCGTAGAGGCGGTGGATTCCAGCCACCCCCACATCGTAGGCTTTAATTACTTCGCATCCCATCACCCCGGCGGTAATAACAACTTCTTCCGCCACGCCCAGATCAGCCGTCCCGGCCGCCAGGACGCCGATACGGCCTGTTTTTTCAAAGAGATGACCGCGGCGCTTGAGCAGACAGGTCCGTGCCTGGCGGTTAATTTCCAGGTCGTATCCTTCCGGAATGTTATTTCCCAGGGCAGCGATGTCACTGTCCTTTGCCCTGGTAATGAAGGCATAGCCGCTCGTCTCTGCCATAGCCAGCGCCAGCCGGCACACATCTTCTGTCGCTTTGTTCTGTGCCAAAATTGCTTCCGGCGCCCCCGTGCGACTGGCACGGTTGACATCAAGTCTGGCTATTTCGCATATTCTTTTAATATGCAGCACGTCAAGTTTCTGTTTGGCCGTCTCTAAGTCAATTTCCCCGCGCAGCAGGGCATGCAGAATCTCATCCATATAACCCATCTCCCTTATTTTTTGCCCTCTGTTATTATGCCATTGCCGTACCATTGCTGGCAAGAAAAAACCGAACGACATATTTTCGCAAGGATTCCGGGCGCGGGAAAGAGAATTACTTTCTACTATTGCATGGAGGTTTAAGATGGAATCACAATTGTTCATATAGTAACGTTGCTCCGCTCTACCTACAGACTTAACAGCTCGACCCTGCTGCCGCTGCGAACATCAAAGAGTCCCTCTTCACAGATACGGATAAAGGGAATGGCCGGGGAAGTAAGCGTCATCAAGGTTAAATGGGTATTGGCAAAAGGAGCACCGAGGGCAGCGGCGGCCTGTTGAAATTCTTTGCTGCCGCGGAGAAGCTCTTCCATGGGGGCATCGCTCATGTTGCCTCCGATTGGCAGGGGTATTTCGGCAATTACGCAGCCGCCGGCGCAAACCACTGCCCCGCCCTGCAGCTCCGCCACCCTGTTCACGGCCAACGCCATGTCGGCCTCGTCTGCGCCCACAGTGACGATATTGGTCAGATCCCAAGCCATGCTGGTGGACAGTGCCCCTTTTTTCAGTTTAAACCCTTTAATCAAACCCACAAATTGTTTACCCGGGTTGACTTGAAAATCAATACAGGATACCTTAAGGAGATCCCTGGCGGGATCCGCCTTAAGCAATCCCCGGGATACGGGAACAGTAGAGAGGGCCTCCTTTGTTACCAGTTCCTCAACCTGGTCAATGACCCGGACCGTGACGGTATCAAAAGAATCAGGGACCCGGATCATAAAATGATCAGGCGTAAACTGCCCCGGCAAGCGGATGGATTGATAAACCCATCGGGGAAAAGCATACTGCTTTGGCAGCTCTAGCAGCTTTCCCTGCCGGGCAATCACCCTGCCATTGCTGATCACCTGCTCCGCCTTAATGTTTTGCAGATCCGGCAGGATAACCATATCGGCGTATTTCCCCGGAGCAATCCCGCCAACCCGATCATCCAGATTCATGCACCTGGCAGCATTAATGGTGGCCATTTGAATGGCCGTAACAGGGTCAAAACCAAGGTCAACGGCCCTTTGCAGCACGGCATCCATATACCCCATCTCCGCCAGCCGCTCGGGGAAAACGCCGTCTGTAACCAGGACCAGCTGCCGCATATCCAGCTTCATATCATTTATGGCGGCGATATCTTTTAAATCCTGACGCGTTTCCCCCTCCCTGACTTGGACATAGATACCTAAACGCAGCCTTTCCACTACTTCTTCCGCAGATATGGGTTCGTGACAAGAAGATATTCCGGAGGCTGCATAAGCGGCAAGCTTAGGCCCTTTGGCGCCGGCGGAATGCCCGGCAATTTTCTTCCCCGCTTTCAATGTCTCCTCCATAAGCTCCAGGATTCTTCCGTCCCCCGCAAGCACTGGCAGCCAGTATGCCTCGCCCATTCCCAGAACATCATCCCGCTGCAGAAGTTCTCTGAACTGCTCCAGATTGATCGCCCGTGCCCGGGAAGCGGAGCTGATGGTGACCATGGGCGGGATCATGCCGAAGATTTTAATGGGCTGGCCTTTGCATGATTCCAGGTAAGCAAGGATGCCCTGGCACCCCAGGGGGAAAGAAATTTCGATCAGCTCGGTGACAATGGTAGTAGTGCCCCCCCCCATGGCGTACCGCAGAAATTCGCTTACTGTGGTGTACAAGTTTAAGTGGGCATGGGTGTCAATAAAACCGGGAACGACAAACTTGCCTGCCGCATCAATCACCTCTGTCCGTGACCCGATCGTGGGCTGCATCTCCTTTCCCACGCAGGCTATACGCTCTCCCTTAACGGCTATCCCCCACCCTGCCAGCAACTCCCCTGTGTAGACATTGACCAGTGTCCCGTTAACAACAGCCAAATCGGCATGATCCAAGCCCGCTGCCGTCCTCATTAAAGCCTTTCTTTGCTGTAGATTCATCTCCACACCCCACCCATGTGCACTGGGGACGGACCCTATTGCACAGTTCCTTGTATGAAGTAATGCTTCTCTTTCACTGTCCGGTAAATAAATTCGCGGTTGATCCTTCTTATCATAATTAGGGTACGTCCCCAGTGAAAAATTCGGCAAATTAATGCCTGAACCCTTTATTTTCATTGTACCCCGAATTTTTTTCTTTTGACCGTATGGGCTTATTATGGTATGCTGTTATGGGTAGCAGCTTTAAATTGGAGGCAGACATTTTTTAATGGACGATAATCCCGGAGAATCGGGCGCAAGTAGCAAGCCGCTGCCGCGGCTTACGTATGGTGAAGTGAACAGGAAAGATCTTAACCGTTCAAGGGAAATGTAGAACCCATGACAACTGTGTAGGGTGGTTGTCTTTTTTTATTTTTCCAAATGGAGGGGTAAACCAAATTGTTTGCTGAATTGTTTCTTTTATTATTGCTTATTTTGTTCAACGCCTTTTTTGCCGCGTCTGAAATCGCCTTGATATCCCTAAATGATAACAAGATCAAAATGATGGCTGTAGAAGGCAATAAAAAGGCTAAATTGCTGGCACGCCTCCTGAGCGAACCAGGCAGGTTTCTTGCTACTATCCAGGTAGGGGTAACGCTGGCAGGTTTTCTGGCCAGCGCCTTTGCCGCGCAAAACTTTTCCGGACCATTGATGAATTTTATGAAAGCAGCCGGCGTTCCCGTTTCCGAAGCATGGCTTGAGGGCATAGCGGTGACTTCCATAACCTTGATGCTCTCTTACTTCTCGTTGGTATTGGGCGAGCTTGTTCCAAAAAGACTGGCCATGCAAAATGCCGAGCGTATCTCCATGTTTGTAGCCAGGCCGCTGAATACCTTGTCGGTTATGGCCTATCCTTTCGTCCAGCTGTTGACGAAATCCGCAAATTTTTTTATAAGATTATTTGGTTTTGATCCTCACGCCGAGGAGGCTAATGTTACGGTGGAAGAGATACGCCTGCTGGTAGATGTGGGAGAAGAAAAAGGGGTGATCGACCAAATTGAAAAAGAGATGATCTATAATATATTTGAGTTTGACAACAAGCTGGTTTCGGAGATAATGACGCACAGGATAGATATTACCGGCATACCCCTATCCATTGAGCTGAAAGATCTCCTCAAGCTTATCAGCAGTGAAAAATACACGCGGTTCCCTGTATTTGAGGACGATATAGACAACATTGTAGGGGTTCTGCATATAAAGGATATGTTGAGATTCCTGGGAAATGGCGGACGGCATACCTTTGCTTTGAAAGAGATCATGAGGCGGCCTTATTTTGTGCCTACCTCCAAAAAAACGGATGAGCTGTTTAAAGAATTGCAGAAACATAAGGTTCATATGGCCGTAGTCATTGATGAATACGGGGGAACGGCAGGAATCGTGACCATGGAGGATTTGGTTGAGGAGATCATGGGCAATATCTTCGATGAATATGACGAGGAGGAGCCGGATATAGAAGAACTGGACCAAAACACTTTCGTCATCAACGGTTCGTTAAGTTTGGACGTAGTCAAAGATTTTTTTGATATTGAGCTCCCCATTGATGATTATGATACTTTAAGCGGTTTTATTATCGGACAATTGGGCAGGATACCCGATGAAAAGGACACGCCGGAGGTTGAATATTCCGGCATGATCTTTAAAGTGGAAAAAGTTGAGGAAAAAAGAATATTAAAAGTCAAGGTGTGCAGGACATAATGGTCGCCTATTGAACATTTACCGGGCCGAAAAAATTTCGGGACACAATGAAAAATTTCGGGACACAAAATACAAAATTTCGGGACACAATGAAAATTTTTGTTCCAAAAATTTTCATTGTGTCCCGAAATTATTTGTCCCGAAATTATGCAATTTTTCGAGCAGCTGGGCGTTTGCCGCGGGATGCCGCACGGCAAGGCGGAAATAATAAGGGTCCAGACCGGCAAAATCAGAAGCGTTGCGGATGAGGATGCCTTCAGCGGCAAGGGCTGCGGCCAGGGCTGCAGCCCTTACGCGCCGCTGCCGCAGGTGGCAGAGTAAAAAGTTGGCGGTACCGGGAAAGACCGTAATGCCTCCAATCCGCTCCAGGCCACGCACCAGCTCTTCCCGCGCCGCGGTGATCAGCTCCGCGCTTTGCCGCACGTACTCCTGCTCCTGCAGACAGCGGCAGCCGGCCCTTTGGGCCGGTGTATTCACCGTCCAGGGATCCCTTTGCCTTTCCATGGCAGCAATCAATGTCCGGGGGCCGATGGCAAAACCAAGGCGAATCCCCGGCAGGGCAAAGAGCTTGGTAAAGGAAAAAAGAAGAAAAAGCCCTGCCGGAAGAGCGGCTCCCATCTCCTGCCCATCCCCCTCTTGCCTGATAATCTCCCGAAAATCAGTCAGGGGCACCAGCGGCAGTGCGGCATTTGCCAGGCACTGCCCGGGGACAAAGCCGAGAAAGGAAAGGTCCAGGAAAAGGCTTGCACCGGTAGCGGCCAGCCCCGCCTGCAGCGCCTCCAGCACTTCGCGGGAAAGCAACTGTCCCGTGGGATTGTTGGGGCTGCAAAGAAAAACAGTGGGCGCTCCCTCTATCCCGCCGCTTCCCGCGGCAACCCCTCTCCAGCGGTGAAACCAATCCAGAAAATCGTCCACGGAGATCTGAAACGCGTCTTTTTCGGCAAGAGGATAAGTATGAAAGCGCCCCCCGGCAGCCCGGCAGGCCAGGTCATACTCGGAGAAGGTGGGCACCGGCGCCACCGCGTGCAGGCCCTGCCGGGCTCGGCAGTAGAGAAAGATCAACTCCGCTGCCCCGTTACCCACGATCACTTCCTGCGGCGCCACACCGTACGCCGCTGCCAGGGCGGCGCGCAGCGTGCGGGCATGCGGTTCGGGATAGAATATTACCTCATCCAGTGACTTTAGCAGCGCCTCCCGTACACCGGCCGGCGGCCCCAGGGGATTAATATTGGCGCTGAAATCAAGAATACCGTGGCCGTAACGCCACACATCTCCGCCATGCACAAAGTCACACCTCACACCGGATTAAAAAATAAAAAGCGGTTTGCCACCCAGACTAAGAGAACACCGGCCAGCAGGGCCAGGAGAGCCGCCAGCCGCACGAGACGGCGCAGCTCCCGCAGGTGGACGGGGGCCGGATCTTTGCCCTTTTCGTTAATCAGCGGTTTGGGTGACAGTATTCCCCCGTAAGCGCTGCCCCCCCCCAGGCGTACTCCCAGCAGCACGGCAGCTGCCGCTTCCGGATAGCCGCTGTTGGGACTGGGATGGTTTTTGGCTTCGCGCCAGATCATTTGCCCGCATTGCCTCAGGCGGGAGAGCGGGAGCTTTCCCGCCAGCAAGGCCGCTGCCATTAAAAACAGGGCGGCAAGGCGTGAGGGCAGGTAATTGGCCACGTCGTCCAACCTCGCCGCAACGCGGCCAAAATAGAGATAGGACTGATTGCGATAGCCCAGCATGGAATCCATGGTGCTGACCGCTTTATAGGCCAGGGCGAGAGGGGCGCCGCCGATAAAAGCGTAAAATAGTGGAGCAACCACCCCGTCACCGCTGTTTTCAGACAGGCTTTCCAGAGCGCCCCGGCTTATCTCCGGTGCGGAAAGACCCTCCGTGTCCCGACCCACCAGCAGGGAAAGGGCACGCCGCGCCGCGGCCAGATCACCCCGCAGCAGCGGTTGTTCCACGTCAAGGACGTGCTGCTGCAGACTGCGCAGGGAGAAGGTGGTATAGAGCAGATAAAGGGCAACGGCATGGCCCGGCAGCACAGCCTGGTTGTAAACGAAAAAGAGAAGCAGCCTGGCTGACAGATAGACGATTGCCACAATGATCAGGACAAGTATAGCGCCGGCCAATAACTCCTGTCCCGCTCCCCGGGCTATGCCGCGCAGGGCCCGCTCAAGCATGTTGATGATGCGGCCCATCAGCACCACGGGATGGGGTAAAAAACGGGGGTCCCCCAGCAGCGCGTCCAGAGCAAAGGCCAAAACGATAAGCATCACTCCGGCAGATTGCAAGGCAGGAAAGGGCATGCATTCCGGAAAAAAGTTCATTGCCGCAGCCAAGCTCCTTTTTCGGTAAACCGGTCGGCATTGCAAAATGCGGGGTAACGCTTAACATTATATCATAACCGGACAAATTTGGCGTTAGAAGCTTGATCTTTTGCGGGGTCAATAGTATTATTTCTTTGTAACAGCTCAGGTTGTAAAAGGGGTGCGGGGTTGCCTTTGAGCGGCATCCAAACTCGATCAGCGGTGGGGTGAACGATTGTGCCGGCAAAATGTCTGATGTTCCAGGGGACAGCTTCTCACGTAGGCAAAAGCCTGCTTACGGCAGGTCTCTGCAGAATCCTGCACCAGGACGGTTTCAAGGTGGCCCCCTTTAAATCACAAAACATGGCCCTTAATTCCTACGTAACCGTTGACGGGCTGGAGATCGGCCGTGCGCAGGGAGTGCAGGCTGAAGCGGCAGGCATAACCGCCACTGCGGATATGAATCCGATCCTGCTTAAGCCAAAGGAAGATATGATCGCTCAGGTTATCGTAATGGGCAAACCTTTCGCCGACATGAGTGCCGGCGATTACCGGAATGACTACCTCACCAAAGCCCTTCCCGTCGTCAGCGCCGCCCTGGCCAGGCTGCGCGATGCCTATGATGTGGTTGTATTGGAAGGAGCCGGCAGCCCGGCGGAGGTCAACCTCAAAGATCGGGATATTGTCAATATGAAAATGGCTGAACTGGCCGAAGCACCTGTTATTCTCATCGCCGACATTGACCGGGGCGGTGTTTTTGCCTCCCTGATCGGCACCATGGAACTGCTCACGCCCGAAGAGAAAAAAAGAGTGGCCGGTTATGTAATTAACAAGTTCCGCGGAGATCTCTCCCTTTTAACCCCCGCCCTTGATTTCCTGGAGCGGCGTACCGGCCTGCCCGTCCTCGGCGTCGTTCCCTTTGCCCCGGATCTGGAGATTGAAGAGGAAGATTCGGTTTCCCTTTCCATCCGGCGCAAAAAAGAAAGGAGTGCGGACCTGCTCGACATTGCCGTGATCCGCTTGCCGCGCATCTCCAATTTTACCGATTTTGATCCCCTTGCCACAGAGCGGGATGTGCTGCTTCGCTATGTTGAACGGGTCGAGGAACTTGACGTTCCCGATGCCCTGATTATCCCGGGAACAAAAAACACCAGTGCCGACCTTATTTTCCTGCAGCAAAGCGGACTGGCAAAAGCGCTGAAGCGGCTGTGTGCCGCCGGGACCCCCGTGGTGGGTATCTGCGGCGGTTATCAGATGCTCGGCCGGGAACTTTTTGACCCGGATGGAACGGAAAGCAATGATCTACGGCACCTGGAGGCACTGGGCCTGCTGCCCCTCTCCACCACTTTCTGCAAACCGAAAATTACCCGCCAGGTAAAGGCGCGCCTCTCTGCGCACCGCGGTTGGGGAGAAATGGCCGGCATAGAGCTGCAAGGTTATGAAATACGCCACGGCCAGAGCGAGGCGTCGGCAGAAGCGGCAGCATTACCGCATATCGCTGTCAGCGCCGGCTCACCGGGGGAAGGAAGTATCATTGGGCTGGCCGCCGCAGATTGCCCCGCTTTTGGTACGTACCTGCACAACATTTTCCACAATGACAGCTTCCGCCGGCACTGGCTCAATACACTGCGGGCGCGGCGCGGCCTGCCGCTCCGCGAAGTTGCAGAAGATACTGTCTCAACGGCTAAACGGCGTGAGCGGAATTATGACTACCTGGCGGAGATGCTGCGCCGCCACCTCGATATGGAGCAGATCTACCGCATCATCGGTATCGGTTAGAAAATATAATGAGGAGGTAGATCAAATATGGATCTTAACCGTTATACCAATAAAGTCAGAGAAGCCATCGCCACAGCCCAAAGCGGAGCTGCCCGTTATCATCACCAACAGATTGACTGCGAACACCTGTTCCTGGCCCTGCTGCAGCAGGAGAATGGAATGGCGCCGCGTATCCTCTCCCGCACAGGCGCGGACAGCGCCGCGATCAGAAACGAGCTGGAGAGTTTCCTCTCCCGGCAGCCCAAGGTCTATGCCGGTGAGGGCACAAGTGAGCAGATTTACTTGAGTCCCCGTCTCGCCCGCGTGCTGGAGCAGGCCAAAAAAGAGGCCGCCTCTTTTAAGGACGAGTACATCAGTGTGGAGCACCTGCTCCTGGCCCTGCTGGAGACCGACAAGGGTGAAGCCGCGCACATCCTGCAACGTGCAGGCTTGAACAGGAGCAAGCTCCTGCGGGTACTGCAGGGGATCCGCGGCAATCAGCGGATCACCAGTGAAGATCCGGAAGCAACCTTCGAAGCCCTTACCAAGTACGGCCGGGACCTAACGGAGATGGCCGCCAATGGAAAACTGGATCCGGTAATCGGGCGGGATGAAGAGATC
>DMPF01000133.1 GCA_003456095.1 Bacillota bacterium | reverse complement strand
GTGGAGATGGCCCTGGTGCTGCCCATTTTGCTCTTAATGCTGCTGGGCATGATCCAGTTTGGCTTTGTTTTGAGCGGGCAGATCGCTCTGAGCAGTGCGGCGCGCGAGGGGGCCCGCCTGGCGGCAACCGGCACCGCCGATATGGTTGTAAGGAATCATTTGAGAGATATACTGGCGGCGTCGCCCCTGCTCAGCAATATTGAGGTGGAAATCCAGCCCGCGGCGGGGGCAAGGGTTTTCGGCGGGCAGGTTACGGTGCGGGTCCGGGCCGGCAGCCCCCTCATTGTGCCCCTGCCTCTGGTAGTGCCCGGGGGCGCCTTTAGCCTGGCGGCGGAGGCGGTTATGCGCGTGGAAAATATCGCGGGGGTGAAGGAAGATGCCTTTCCGTTGGCTGAACAATCGCAAATGGGCATTCGCGCGTAACAAGCGGGGGAGCGTGCTGCCGCTGGTTTCCATCAGCATGGCGGCACTGCTGGGATTTTCAGCTATTGTGATGGACTACGGTGCGGCAGCCCTGCTCAGACGGCGCCTTGTCACCGCAGCCGACGCGGCCGCCCTGGCCGGGGCCCAGGAGCTGATCCGCAACAATCCTTCCCCGGCCCTTGCCCGGAGCAAAGCGGCGATCTACGCGGAGTTAAACGGCGTTGCCGCGGCGGAGATCACGGCAAGCATCTCCCCTGATCTGAAAGAGATTACCGTGCATGTAGAGGATGATCTGGCTTTTAATTTTGCCCGTATCTTTGGCCTGGAGGGTATGAATCTGAACGCCCGTGCCCGTGCCGTTGTGGGACCCGTCGCCACCTTGAGCGGCATCGTGCCTTTTAGCATTGTGGAGCAGGAACTGCGGATTGGCGCGGTATATACCCTGAAATATTCCGACTGGAAGGAAGCAGGCTTGGGACCGGGCAGTTACGGCGCCCTGGCCCTGGGAGGAAGTGGCGCCAACAGGTACCGTAAAAACATCAAAGATGGTTTTAATTCCCCCATTCGCATCGGCGATATTTTAAACACGAAGCAGGGGAATATGTCCGGCCCCACCCGCCAGGGAATCCTGCACCGGATTGGCGAAGCCGGCAACTGCGGCTGCACCCCGGAAAATATCCAACCAGGCTGTCCCCTCCTCATCTATATTCCGATAGTACGCGACCTTCCCGGGAAAAAAGTGGAGGTGGTAAATTTCGCCGCCTTTTACATTGATCGGCGCAACCCCCCCGGAAGCGGCAACGATAGTATCGTTAGCGGCACTTTTGTACGCAGTATGGTTGATGGACCGGTAGCTGAGCAGCTAACCGGGTACGGCGTTTATGCCGTAAACCTGGTGGAATGACTGAAAGCGGCGTGGCGGAAAACTTCCGGAAGGGATTGATCAACAGATGCGACAGAAAGGTTATTTTATCCTGGCCATCCTTTTTGCCCTGCTGGCAGCGGGGGCGGTTTTCCTTTACCTGCAACAGATAGAGGAAGAAGTAAGGGATGATCTGCAATACGCCACCGTTCCGGTGGTCGGGGGGCAGATTCCCGCCCATACAAGAATAACTGCGGATATGCTTGTATACGCGGATATTCCCCTGAGCCAGGTGCGCGACGACGCGCTGCAGCGCAAGGAAGATATCTCCGGCGCTGTGGCCACAGTGCCCTTTTACCCGGGAGAACCGCTTATCCGTGACAAACTTATTTTTCCCGGAGAGACGCACGGCGGGATTGCCTATCTGATCGCCCCGGGGAAAAGGGCGATGGCGATGGCGGTGGACGAGGTCATTGCCGTAGGCAGTATGCTGTTGCCCGGTGACCGGGTGGATGTGGCCGCCGTGCTGGAAAGGGAGACAGAGGCAGGCCAGTTATCCTTCGCCACTATTTTCGTGCAGGACCTGCGTGTGCTGGCAGTGGGACAATCCCTTGGCAGTGAGGGGCGGACGGCAGAATCAGCCCTTACCGTTACGCTGGAGCTGTCACCGGATGAAGCCCAGAGGCTGGTGCTGGCCGCGGAGCGGGGGAGTATCCGCCTGCTGCTGCGGGGAGCCGGTGATACGGGCAGATCCAATCTTTCACCTTTCACCATGGACAGATATTTGAATCTGCCTGCCCCCCCCGCAAATCAGGCCGCACCCCAGCCGGCAGGCCGATAAGGCCGCCGCGGCGTTTAATTAATAAAGTCGCAATAGTTTTATTGGGGAGGTGGAAGAATGACCGAAATGGCAGAAACGGCGAAAAAGATTAAAGTGCTGATCGTCGACGACATCCAGCAGACACGTGTTGATATCCGGCGGCTTCTTTATTTCGAGGATGACCTGGATGTTTGCGGCGAAGCGGAAAACGGCGAAGAAGCCCTTGCCGCCGTTGCCAGATACTCTCCCGACGTAGTGCTAATGGATATAAATATGCCCGTAATGGACGGGATCACCGCTACGCAGGCCCTCAGTCATTCCCATCCCCACGTTCCCGTGGTGATCATCTCCATCCAGGGAGAACAGGAATATCTGCGCAAGGCGATGGTGGCCGGGGCAAGGGATTACCTGGTTAAACCTCTGAGCAGCGAGGAGATGGCCCTGACGATCCGTCAATGTTATCACTTGCACCAGCGCAATAACCATCTTCACCCCTCCCCTGGCGGACCGGGGGCGAGAGAAGGGACAGATGGGAAAGGGGACGTCTATAAACATAAAGTTATAACCTTTTTTGGAGGGAAGGGGGGAAGCGGTAAGAGCTTCCTGGCAGGCAACCTGGCAGTCGCCCTGGCCAAAAAGAAATTAAAAACGGCGCTGGTTGACCTTGACCTGCAATTTGGCGATATTGCCGTGATCTTCAACCTTGCCGGCACCAATACCATTTCCGACTTAGTGGCACAAGGAGCAGGGTTCGGCGCCGAACAGCTGGCAGGGTGTCTGATTCGCCACGCTTCGGGGGTATCTGTGCTGGCGGCCCCTTTCTCCCCCGCGGAGGCGGAAAAAATTACGGCCGAGCACGTCAAACAGATCATACGCATGTTAAAAGGATCATTTGACTGCGTGGTACTGGACACAGCTGCTTTTCTGCATGAGATAACGCTGCTGGCCCTGGAGGAGTCGGAACTCATTTTACTGCCGGCACGCCGTGATATTGCCACGATTAAAAACGCCAGGGTAAGCCTGGACCTGTTAAATTCCCTGGAACTGGGGGATAAGGTACGGGTCCTGCTTAACCAGGCGAACCTTGATACGGGAATTGAACTTGCCGAACTGGAGCACAGCCTCGGCAGCAAAATCTACCACAGCGTGGCCGGCGATGAAAGAATGGTCATTGCTTCCATTAATCGCGGCATCCCTTTGGTCATGGAGCATGGAAGCAGCGAAATAGCGCGGGATCTGTCCCGTTTGGCCGAAAAAGTCTGCAACGGCTTTACGGAAGAAATAAAAACCACGGAACGCAAAGTCTCCCTGGGAAAAATCTTCAGCCTGAACTTCGGCTAGGGCCTGCCGGCCTGCATGGGATGGGAGGGATAAAAATTGTCACTGCTGGAGCGCCTGCAAAAAGTGCAGAAAGAAAAGCCCGCGGAGCGGATGGAGGAGATAAAAAGCGTAACACCTCTGCCCCGGAAGGATCCGCCGCCCCGTAAAGATCCGCACGCCCGCCTTAAAGCGAATGTTCACCGCAAGTTAATTGCCCGCGTGGAAGCACTGCAGGGAGAGCTTGTACCGGAAAAAGTCTCCCGGTTTGCCGGTGAAATCCTGGATGGGGAGGTGGAGTATCTTCCCGGCAGCGAGCGGGAGAAGATCCTGCGGGAGATTGTGGCGGAAGCAGTGGGGTACGGGCCTGTTCACGCCCTGCTGCTGGACGATGAAATTTCGGAGATCATGGTTAACGGGCCGGAACAGGTCTATGTTGAGCGAAACGGCAAGCTGGAGAAGACGGAGATTGTTTTTCGCGACGAAACCCATGTCCTGCATATTATCGAAAAGATTGTGGCGCCGCTGGGCAGGCGCATCGATGAGAGTATGCCGATGGTCGATGCGCGGCTTCCCGATGGTTCCCGTGTAAATGCCATTATTCCCCCACTCGCGCTGAATGGGCCGTCCATCACCATCCGCAAATTTGCCCGGGATCCCTTCAGCATCGATAACCTTATCTCTTTTGGCTCTTTGAGCCCGGCCATGGCCGTCTTTCTGGAGGCGGCGGTAAAAGGACGCCTTAATATTATCGTTTCCGGCGGGACCGGCTCGGGAAAAACGACAAGCCTCAACGTTCTTTCGTCTTTCATTCCCGAGGGGGAACGGATCGTTACCATTGAAGACGCGGCGGAGATCCGCCTGCACCAGGATCATGTAATCACCCTGGAGGCCCGTCCCCCCAACATTGAGGGCAAGGGCGCCATCAGCATCAGGGAATTGGTGCGCAACTCGCTGCGCATGCGTCCTGACCGCATTGTGGTGGGGGAGGTGCGCGGCGGCGAGGCCCTGGATATGCTTCAGGCCATGAATACGGGGCATGATGGTTCCCTTACCACGGCCCATGCCAATACCCCCCGTGATCTCCTCTCCCGTGTGGAGACGATGGTAATGATGGCGGGGATGGAACTGCCGGCGCGGGCCATCCGTGAGCAGATTGCCTCGGCCATCGATCTGATCATCCAGCAAAACCGTCTGCGGGACGGACGCCGTGTGATTACCCATATTACGGAGGTGCAGGGGATGGAAGGGGATGTTATCGTATTGCAGGATATTTTCGTGTATAAACAGGAGGGGATCGACGCGGAGGGCGGCGTGCTGGGCTATTTTCAGGCTACGGGTATACGCCCGAAATTCATGCCCCGTCTCGAATCTTTTTCCTTGCATCTGGGGGCGGAGATTTTCGATACCCGGATAAATGAAGGGAGAATGTATTAATGGATTTTTCTCTGCTGGCCTCCCTGTTTATATTCATCTCCATGCTGCTGCTTTGCGGTGCCTTTGTTTCCGCCGGCAAGGCCAAAAAAGCGCTCCTTAGCAGCAGGCTGCGCAAATATACCGATCCCGCCGCTGTTGCCCCGGAGACATCCCAGAAAAAAGAGCGCAGC
>DMPF01000068.1 GCA_003456095.1 Bacillota bacterium | reverse complement strand
ACGCCCGTCTGCCTGGCAAAATCCTCGACGCCATGGAAGACGCATTGGCGCTTGCTTTAAGGCTTTAAGGCGAACGGGCTGTAGCTGTAATTAAGTAGCGCAGGTTTCTATCCTGCAAGTTGACTGGAGGGTTTTAGATGCACCATCATATAAAAAGTCGCCTCATTAGGATTGCCGGGGAAAAGTATGTTTATGACCATCCTTCCCTGTTGGAACTATATACGCGGGATGCCAGTCCTCTCGAAGGTTATCTGCCGGAACTGGTAATAGTTCCCGGGAATGAACAAGAAATTGTTGCTATCGTAAAGCTTGCCAATGAGGAGGGCATACCCCTCTATCCACGCAATCTGGGTTCCAACCTCTGGGGCGGCGCTATACCGATAGCTGGAGGCATTGTCCTGGACCTGCGCCGTTTGAATAAAATCAAACATATCGATGAGGAACTCTTCTCTTGTACTGCCGAAACCGGTGTCACCATGGCCCAGTTGAATGACGCCCTCACCGCGCGGGGTTTTTACAACCTTGTTGCCCCGGAAGGCGGAGCGTGTTCCTGTATCGGCGGCAGTTTTCTGGGACACGGCGATGGCATTGGATCAGGTCTATGGGGCACACAGGGCGATGCGGTGATCGGATGCAGGGTGGTTCTCCCCACCGGTGAGGTAGTGGTGACGGGATCAGGGACCAACCCCAAAGCTGCAGAACGTGCCGGGGGAAGCGGCCAATTTTTCCGCTATGCCTTTGGACATGATCTGACCGGACTTTTTGCCGGCAGTGAAGGGACTCTGGGTATCTTGTTGGAAGTTACCACCAGGATTGAGAAACTGCCTGAAAAGTACGGTTTTGTTTCTCTTGCATTTTCCCGGACAGAGGATGCCTGTGATCTCCTTTACCAGGCCCGCATCCAGCGCATTCCTCTGAATTTTGCGGCGCTGCGGGAACGAGCATCGCTGGAAGCACTGCGTCCAGGCACAGCCCATCCCGAAGCCCAACTAATCTGTATCCTGGAAGGGGATAGGTTTATTGTTGACTACGGTACGAAAACCCTCCTGGAACTGGCCAGACAGCATAATGGCTGGGAAGGGGACCACAATGCGTCACTTCACTTCTGGAATAAACGGTTTTCCTTGGTCCCGGGAAGTATGTACAAGCTAGGATCCCGCGTTCTTTTACCGCTCCACTATCCCTTGGGGCGCCTGGCATGGTTCTACCCGCGAATACGCCGCGTCTGTGAGGAGATTATCAAGCAAAAATTTAATTTTGCATATTTTATTGGCGGTTTTCAGATCAACACCGTTTTTGTCTGTTACCCGGTAATTCTTTTTCTCGAACAATATCCTGCACAATATAAAAAAGTTACAGAATGCAGCCGTGAGGTCAAGGAAGCCCTGATTGACCTTGGGGGTTCCCCCATTCAGATTGGCCGCCTCTGGTGGGAGGCGATGGGCCAGTTGGGGGATCATTTTGCCCTTATTGGGAAGATTAAGAAGGCAGTTGACCCCAACAATATTATGGTACCCGGTATGATGGGGCTATCTGCCGGCAGAGAGAAAGATTTCGCTACTCCCCTGTGTCGTCCCGGAGCAGAATGGGAAGATGATTTTGGCGTATCACCATTGCCTTATTGTCCACCCTCACAACTACCCGTTCCCCGCTGGTTTGAAAATCACCCTTTGCGCAAGCTAGGCTATGATGAAAAACTTAATGCCGCTTTTCGCTGCCAGCGCTGCGGAGCCTGCCTTTCCACGGAAAACTGCCAGGCAATGAGTGCAAACCCTTATGAAGAAGCCTTTACGCCAAGGGGGCGTATGATTATTTTACGCAAGTTGCTGGAAGGCAGGTTGAAGATAGAGGATCTGGCCCCATCTCTTAAGGAAGCGATCAGACGCTGCACCCTTTGCGGCAGATGCAATACTTATTGTTTTGCTAATGTAGCCCACCGGGAAGGGTTAAGCTCTGAACAAAACATCAATCACCGCGAAGTTTTTGCCGCCCTCAAGTGCCTGCTGGGACTTAAGGAAGCTGCAGCGCCGGCAAAGAATCTGCAATAAATTAATTGCACTATTGTTGGCAAAAAAGCCTCTGGATTGACCCGGGGCTTTTTTCTATATTTATATTTATTGCCAAAGGATGGCAGGAAAGCAGACCTGTCGGAGCGAAACTTAAATATACATATCCGCCTGTGGAATAAAAATTGGCGCGAAAATGTATTTTATATGGTATATTCTTTTAGTAGGAGATGTTATATGGGTAGAATTCTGATCCAAGAAGATGGCTGTAAGGGCTGTTCATACTGTGTGGAAGCTTGCCCCCGTGGGCTGATTAAGATTGATCCGGAAAGAATTAATAACTTGGGGTATAATCCTGCTCTTTTTGCGGAACATGCTGCAGGACAGTGTTCCGGGTGCGCCCTCTGTGCGGAGATTTGTCCTGAGGTTCTTATTGAGGTATATGCAGATAATAGAAAGGCAGGTGCTGGCAAGTGAGAGAGCGCAGGATGATGCGGGGAAGCATCGCATTGGCGGAAGGAGCGGTTACAGCGGGCTGCCGTTATTATTTTGGCTATCCGATTACGCCTCAAAACGAAATTTCCGAACGCCT
>DMPF01000229.1:1954-8887 GCA_003456095.1 Bacillota bacterium | reverse complement strand
GGAGTCCACACGGTATATGGAGAATCTGGAGAGGAAAGCGCTGCGCGGCCTGGCAAAAAAGGGAGATTGCCCAGTTGCTCGGCGGCGTAGAGGGATGTATCCATCTTTTTGATACGGTATTTGACAGCATGGTAACTATGGAACTTTACGGACAAAACATGCATAGGGGATTAGCCTTATGAACTGGCTGGATTACGTTCTGTTGTTCATCCTCGTTTTTTCCTTGTGTAACGGTTACAGGCTGGGTTTAATCAAACAGGTTGTGGGGTTGGCCAGTTTTTTCATTGCTTTTTATCTTTCGCTGCGCTGGCACGGGTTGCTGCGCTCCTATCTGGACAGATATCTTAAATTGGATGAAGTATTTGCCGTCCTTGACGCTGAAAATCCTGCTTCCTTATGGCTGATGGATGTTTTTTTAAATATTATATGTTTTCTTATACTGATGCTGCTCATCTCCTTAATCCTATCCATCATCACAAAGAGATTAAGCATCTTGAACCATATCCCCATAATTGGTTCGCTGAACGCTCTCAGCGGAGCGGTAATCGGTCTCATAAAGGGATTGTTGGTTATATCTCTTGTCGTTTCACTCATTTCCCTGCTGCAGACGGAGTTCTGGCAGGATACGATGCAGGCTTCCGCTGTGGCAGCCCTTTCCCGCCATTATATCGGTTTACTGTTTAATTTTGTCGCAGGGTTGGTTGAAGACAGCTTAGGCAAGCTTGTTTAAGGAAATCTGCGCTCATTCTATGGATTTTCAGCCGTTGAACAGGGAATTTTATTTCACAGACACCTTGAAGTTGGCCCGCCTTTTACTGGGGACCTTCCTTGTGCATTTTTCGCCGGAAGGGCTGACAGTGGGTATGGTTGTGGAAACGGAAGCATATTTGCGTGACGATCCAGCCTGTCATGCCGCACGGGGGATAACCAGGCGCAACGCCGTGATGTTTGGCGCGCCGGGATATGCTTATGTCTACTTTGTTTATGGTAATCACTATTGTTTTAATGTTGTGAGCGGCGCGGCAGGAACGGGGGAGGCCGTTCTCGTGCGTGCCCTTGCACCCATGGCAGGGCTTGAGTTGATGCGCAGCCGGCGCCGGAAGGCGCGGCAGATTACCGATCTGACCAATGGACCGGGAAAATTGTGTGCGGCGATGGCGATCGGCAGGGGACACAACGGACTTTCATTGTTAGAAAAGCCCCTATTCCTTGCCCGGGGACAAGACGTGGATCCATCAGAGATTGCTGAGACAACCCGTATTGGCATTACGCGGGCTGTGGATAAGGAGTGGAGGTATTACCTCAAAGGGAATCCATTTGTTTCACAGACTGCATCACGCTAAGGTGGCATAATGGAAAAAACGCTGCGTATCCTCGAATTTGACCGCATCATCGCCAGGCTCCAGGATTTTACTATAACTGCCTGCGGCAGGCAAAAAGCTGCTGCGTTGTCACCCTCTTTTCAACTGGAAAAAGTGGAAACCATGCAAAGGGAAACTTCAGAGGCAGTCCTGGTAACGCTGCGGGATTTGATCAACCTTGCTTCCTGCCCCGATTTGGCCGGTTGCCTCCAGCGTGCGGCGAAGGGGGGAACCCTCAGCGCTACAGAGTTAATCTTACTGCATGATTTCTTAAAAAATACCGAACTGCTTCAAATTGGTTTTTTAAAACAAGACCGTATCAGAGAGCATGCGCCGTCCCTCTGTACCCTGGTGGCGCGGATTATTCCTTTACCCCTGGTGGTTTCGCCCATTAAACGCTGTTTGGATCACCACGGTGAATTTAAGGATGATGCTTCTCCTCTCCTTTTATCATTACGCCGGGAAGAGCATGAACTTCAGGGAAAAATAAAGGAAAGCCTGGAGGCATACATCCGCAGTCCCCTCTATCAAAAATACCTGCAGGAAAACATCATTACCCTGCGCCAGGACCGCTATGTTCTTCCGGTCAAGCATCAATTCAGCCGGCAGATTCCCGGCGTTGTGCATGGTCATTCTGCCAGCGGACAGACCCTTTTTGTCGAACCCCTTCCCGTAATGGAGCTGAATAACCGCCTGCAGGGCATTAGGGTGAAGATGGAATATGAAATGGAAAGGCTGCTGCGGGAGCTTAGCGCCTTAATCCAGGTAAACGGCGAGAGCATTTTTTTAAATTATCAGAACTACGGGGAGATTGATCTGATCCTGGCCCGGGGAAAGCTCAGCCTGCAGTATGCAGGCAACGAGCCGCAGTTGAATGAGCGGGGGTTTATCTCGATCAGGGGCGGACGGCATCCCCATTTACCGCCTGAAGCAGCAGTTCCTGTAGACCTGTACCTGGGGGATGATTTTTGCTCTTTGATCATTACCGGGCCAAACACCGGTGGGAAGACGGTTACTCTGAAGATGGCAGGGCTTTTCGTGCTGATGGCTCAGTGTGGGCTTCATTTGCCGGCCCGTCCTGGCAGTGAGATTTCCCTTTTTGACGGCATCTGGGCTGATATCGGGGACGAGCAGGATGTTACTCAGTCTCTCAGCACTTTTTCCGGTCATATGCGCAACATTACTGAAATTATCACTAATGCTTCATCCCGTTCCCTTGTCCTGCTTGATGAACTGGGTGCGGGAACAGACCCTTCCGAGGGTTCAGCCCTGGCCATGGCCATACTTGATGAACTGTACCGGCAGGGTGTGCGGACAGTAGCTACCACACATATAAACGATTTAAAAATATTTGCTCACCTTCATCCAGGTATGGAAAATGCCTCCATGGAATTTGACACAGAGACATTAAGCCCCACGTTCCGCTTGCTGATTGGCGTGCCGGGACAGAGCAACGCCATCAACGTGGCTGCCAGACTTGGTATGCCCGGTGCTGTGCTGGAAAAGGCCTGTTCTTATATGCGCAGGGAGCTGCTGAATTTGGATGAGGCGGTTTCAGACCTGCTGATCGCGAAGCAGAAACTTTCCCGTGAAACAGAGGAAGTGGAAGAGATCAAAGAAGAACTTGCATCCTCACGTGATGAATTAACGGACCAACTCTCCGCCCTGGAACGGCGTAAAAAAGAAATACTGGCGCGGGCGCGGGAAGAGGCGCGGGAGATGCTACGTTCCACAAAGCATAAAACAGATGAGATGATCAAAAAGCTGGATGCTGCCGCAAGGGAAGAAAACAAAATCAAAGGATTACGCATGGCGGAAGAAACACGTCGGCAGGTCAAGGAAATTATTGATACCGGCACGTTGGCAGAGCCATACTGGAAAATGGGAGAAGATGAAGGCATAGCAGAGATCGGTTTGGAGCAGCTCAGGGCGGGAGAAGCGGTATATGTGCGTAGCCTGGGAACCATGGGAGAGATTCAGCGGGTTGTATCTGCAGGGGAGATACAGGTCAGCATTGGAACGCTAAAGGTATGGACGGGAATAAAAGACCTGGGTAAGTCTCAGAGGCCCGGCAGTGTAAGAGAAAATTCCGGCAGGAAAGAAAAAAGGACGGAACAGGTGCTCATGTGGGATAAAACCGCAGAAGTACGCCCCCATATCGACTTGCGTGGCCTGACCCTTGAGGATGCGGTTATTAAAGTGGATAAGCACCTCGACGACTCCATTTTGGCCGGACTGGAACAACTGGTCATTATACACGGCAAAGGCAGCGGACGTCTGCGCGAGGGCCTGCGAACCTACCTGCAAGGAAAATACATGGTTAAAAGCATCCGTCCTGGTCTGGAAGGGGAAGGGGGCAGCGGCGTCACCATCGTTACTCTGGTAAAGTGAGGGGCGGATGGGAAACACCGCTTCCCGAATGTGTGGAAATGGTACGTTCCGCCGGAAGAGACCTGACGCCTTCAGTGTTAACAGAGAATAACCGGTAAATATACGTCACCCCGTATTCAACGGTTTGATCGGCAAAATGGTTGGTATTGCCGGGAATTCTTTGCAGGAATATCTGCTCGTCACTGCCGGCAACGCGCCTGTAAATAAGGTATTCATGTACGTTATCCTGCCATTCCCACCACAGGTTGATCGTGAGAGGATTATCCATCAGGAAGAGGTTCAATTCCGTTGGAGGTGGGGCAGGCTTCACATGCATGTCGCAGTGTTCTGTTGGAGGAGAAAGGGCCGCATCCAAAGGTGCCCTGCCTATTGCATCTTTACCCTTCCAGCGTTTATCGGTAATAATAAATTCCGGCCTTAAGAGAAAAGTGCCTGTTGTAATCTCGTGCGCAGGGCAGTACTCACTGGCCAGCAGGCCGCTGGCGCGGCAGATTTTCATCTCCACGTGCAGGTTACAGGTTTCCCGGGGAACAATGGCTGTGGGGAAAATTTCGTTGACAATGCTGTCAGGCGGGCAATAATCACCCGGGCGTAAACCGGATTTTCGGCATATCGCGATTGGCCCGGTGATTCCCGGTGGTCTGGTAAAATCGAGAGGTTCCCTGTTTTTCAGCACTTGCGACATGATGTCATTCATAAACGGTATTGTAGTGCGGCTGCCGCCGCGAATTCTCCCAAGGGCGGGAATATCATGCCCCAGCCATATGGAAACAACCAGATCCGGCGTGTAGGCAACAAGGTAAGCGTCCCTGTTGTCATCGGTGGTGCCTGTTTTTGCCGCGACAGGACGTCCGATACGCAGGCGGGAGGCGGTACCGTGGTGCACCGCGTCTTTAAGAATATCGGTAATCAGATAAGCGGTCTGGGGGGAGATGACAGTTTGCGGATCGCTGCGTTGCGCGAAAAGCAGCTGTCCGTTACGGTCTTCAACGCGCTTTATTGTATGCAGATCCACCTTGATTCCCTGGTTGGCCAGCACCGCATAAGCCTGGGCCATATCAAAAGCGGTGACACCTTGTGTCATTCCTCCAAGCGTCGTGGCTAGGTTATAATCATCGTCGTGAATGGTGGTTAACCCCATTCTCCTGGCATAGTCAATCCCGACTGATGGAGTGAGCAGTTCAAAAGTCCTTACCGCCGGTATGTTCAGCGATCGTACAAGCGATTCCCTTACTGTTACCAGTCCGCGAAAGTCACGGTCAAAATTTTCCGGCGTCCAATCTCCTCGCACAAAAGGTGCGTCGTCGATGATTGACCCCGGTGTAATCAGGTTTTTCTCCATTGCAGGAGCATACGCTACAAGAGGCTTAATCGCTGAACCGGGTTGCCTTGGGCTCAAGTAACGCAGTAATTTGTTGTCAGGACCATAATCCCGTCCTCCTACTAGGGCTAAAACTTCCCCCGTCGCCGGGTCAGCCACTACCGCGGCCCCCTGAGGCTGCATAATGCCATGCTCCGCCAGCACTGCTTCGGGGTAGCTGCTGTAATTTTTTTCACTGAGGAGTTTTTTCATTTTAGGCATATCAACACGAAAATTTTGCGGGTAATGATTTTCGTTGCTGATGGCTGATTGCGTGATTTCCTGAATTCGCGGATCCAATGTCGTGTAAATCCTCAGTCCCTGGTTATAGATGGCCTCGTATGCTTCTTCCCGTGTATTGAACATAGGCAGCTCCAACAATATTTCCATTAATTCATGGTGCAGCACATAATCTATAAAGTAAGGGAAAGGATACTCCCGGGAAGGTGATTCCGCCAGCACAATTTCCTGTTCCGCTGCTTCGAGCCATTCCTGGTGCGAAATAAAACCCAGATCGTACATCCTTTGCAGAACCAACCCCTGCCTATGCAGCGCGACCTCTTTGTTAATAAACGGTGAATAGAAGCTGGGAGCCCTCGGTATTGCGGCCAGCAGTGCAGCTTCCGCAATGGTGAGCTCCCCTGTATTCTTTTGGAAATACATATTCGATGCTACCTCGATGCCATGAGCGCCGTGGCCGAAAGCAATCTGGTTAAGATAAAATTCCAGGATCTCGGCTTTGGAATAACGACGCTCCATTTTTATGGCCAGGTAGGCCTCCTGCACCTTGCGTTCAAGGGTTTTTTCCGGCGTGAGAAAGGCGTTTTTGATTAACTGCTGGGTAATTGTGCTGCCTCCTGGTCCCGTCAAGCTGAGCTGTCGTAAGTTTATTAAAACTGCACGGGCGAAACCGATAGGGTCAATTCCGATATGATCGTAAAATCGTGCATCTTCAATGGCAATAAAGGCATTTTGGACATGCAGGGGTATTTCATCCAGAGAAATTTTAATGCGGTTTTGGTCGTAAAAAAGGGCAGTAATTTCGTTTCCATGCCGGTCAAAAATATGAGAGGTAACTGCCGGCATGAGCCTGTCGGGATTAAATTCCGGCGTATCCTGCAAGTAGGAATATGCTATGGTTAATCCGCCGGCAACGATCAGGATTAAAAGGACAGCAAGCGCAATGGCAATTATTTTTAGACCTTGCAACCAGCCGTTTTTACCCTTTTTTTTGAATGCCTTGCCGCTGTTTCTGGCGATGTTATTGCCGGAATAGGTTCCCTTTCCCCTATTCTCTTGATTGCTGCTGTCCTTTTTTTTTCCGGGCATGTCAAGTACCCCCTTAATCAATAGTATTATACCATAGTTACAAGCGGTTAGAAAACTACTGCATCTGTTAATTTATCGTACGAAAAATCAGCCTATGCCTTGCTGCTCTGCCATAAATTATGTATAATTTCCATGCTGAGCTTACGATAAGTCAAATAACTGCATATTTTTGCTAAGGAGTGTTCCTAGTATGGATATTCTTGATGATTTACAATTTCGCGGTTTACTTTATCAGACAACCGAAGAAGCTGAGCTGGCAAAAAGGCTCAATGAGGGTCCCATTGTCCTCTATATCGGCTTTGATCCAACCGCCGACAGTTTGCATGTGGGGAGCCTGCTGCCAATCCTGGGATTACGCCGCTTTCAAATGGCCGGGCATAAACCCATTGCCCTGGTAGGAGGCGGTACAGGTTTAATTGGGGATCCCAGCGGTAAAACTACGGAAAGGTCATTAAACCCGGTTGAAATAATTGACCAATGGACACAAAAAAT
>DMPF01000229.1:0-1553 GCA_003456095.1 Bacillota bacterium | reverse complement strand
AATTATCAGTGGCTGGGGAATGCGGGGTTGATTAACTTCTTGCGTGATATAGGCAAGTACTTCTCTGTCAACTATATGCTGGCCAAAGATGCGGTAAAATCCCGTCTTGATGCGGGGATATCTTATACAGAATTCAGCTACATGATCCTCCAGTCTTATGACTATCTCCAATTGAATGAGCATTATAACTGTGAAATGCAGGCCGGTGGAAGCGACCAGTGGGGCAATATCGTATCAGGTATTGACCTTATTCGCAGGGTTTCCGGCAACAAAACGTACGGGCTTACCTTTCCCCTGGTAACCAGGTCAGATGGCACTAAATTCGGTAAAACGGAATCCGGAACAATCTGGCTGGATAAGCATAAAACCAGCCCGTACCAATTTTACCAGTTCTGGGTAAACACTGATGATGGCGATGTGCTTAAATACATTAAATACTTTACATTTTTATCGCAGGAAGAGATAACCGCACTGGAGGAAGAGGTGTGCCGTAACCCGGAAAATCGTGCGGCACAACGTATATTGGCAAGGGAGGTAACAGCGCTGGTGCATGGCGGGGAAGCCCAGATTAAAGCGGAGAAGATCTCCCATGCCCTTTTTTACGGCAATATAAATGAATTGACAGAGGACGAGATGGAGGAGGCACTGCAAGATGTGCCTTCCACAGAATTGAAAGTGCGGGATAAAGAGAAATTTGATGTTTTAGAGCTGCTCTTACGCTGCGGAGCTTCCTCCTCAAAGAGGCAGGCCCGGGAAGATATACATAGCGGGGCTATCTACATCAATGATCAGTGTGTGCAGGATGCGCAAAGGATTCTGCATCCTGCAGAAAGGCTCTTTGGGAAATACCTAGTCGTGCGGCGCGGCAAGAAAAAATATTTTCTGGTTAAATGGTTTTAAATATAATATGTTGACATAAATGCTTCTAGAAGGCTTCCCTTGAAGAAGCAGGCATTAACCAGGTTAGGCACTGCATTTACCTGGATGTTTTTTCCGAGGTCCGCATCATAATTCCTTTTACCGCGGTGGGAATGGTGGTGCGTGCAACCGTGCCGCTTGCCGATACAATTTATCCCGGTGAAGTCCCGGAAACTGTGATCAATCTCAACCTTGATGCCTTAAATTCGCAGCGTGCGTTGGAGCTTCTTCCCTAAAAAATAATAGCAAACAATGTGCAAAAGTGCGGAATTAGTAGCAATATGGATATATCTTCGTACAGTGATCATGGAAGCGGTTTAAATGCTGTTAACGCATCTTGTAACATTACAAATTGAATGCTATATTATTGAATCGTGGCGCATGAAAGTTAATCAGCAGTTAATCGTACAAAGTCGAAACAACTTGACACAGCAGTTAAATTATGATATAATAAAAAGTGCGTCTGAAAGACCTAAAAGTTCTTTGTTCTTTGAAAACTGAACGAGGATAGGAGGAGTCCCCGTCAAGGACTCAAAAAAGTAATTCCAGCGCGACTTAGTTTTGAATTAAGAGCAATGGAGCACAGGTGAAACAGTTAAAGTTATAATATTAACTGGAGAGTTTGATCCTGGCTC
>DMPF01000215.1 GCA_003456095.1 Bacillota bacterium | reverse complement strand
GCTGCCCTTGGCCACAACCACGGGGGAGCTGTCCACCTTCTCCCGGTAACGCAGGGCCACTGCCAGCTCCGTCGGGTTGGTGACGACAAGCGTTGCCTGGGGAACCTGTTGCAGGCTGCGCCGCCGCGCCAGCTCCTTCTGCCTCTCCCGCTGCCGCGAACGAATGTGGGGATCCCCCTCCATCTGCTTATATTCGTCCTTTAACTCCTTGCGCGTCATGCGCAGATTTTTTTTGTGCTCTGAACGCTGAAAGAGATAGTCGCACGCAGCCAGCAACAGGTAAACAGCCGCCACCCGCAGCGTCAATACCACAAGCATCCTTGCCAGCGCAGCGAACACCACTTCGACTTCCTGTCCCAGTAAAAGAAAGAAGGAGGGCAACTGCGTATATAAGTAATGAAAGCTCACCGCACCCACCAAGACAACTTTCAACAGGGATTTCACCAGCTCAAAAAGGGAGCGGCGGGAAAATATACGTTTAAGACCTTCCTGTGGATTGAGCCGGTTCAGCTGCGGTTTTAACGCTTCCACAGAAACAAGGAAGCCCACCTGAGCGACGTTGGAAAGAAGTCCGACCGCAAAGGCTGCCAGAAAGAATGGCGCCGCCAGCAGGATGAACTGCTCCAGGGAATGGGAGAGCCAAAAATCATAATCAAAATTATCCGTTACCTGGGCCGGCGCCTTCCCCAGATACGCATAAAAGAGAGCCGACAGGCCTTCCCGGTAATACCACCCGAACCCCAGGAAAAAGATGACCATGCCAAAAATATTCAAGGCGGTATCAATCTCCACGCTTTTGGCAACCTGGCCCCGACGGCGCGCCTCCTGCAGGCGGTGAGGCGTTGGTTCCTCAGTCTTCTCCTGTGCAAATAGCTGGAGATTTAAAGTTGTCTTTTTCAGATCGGTTAACATTTTACCAGCTCTCCATGACTAGCATAAAGTCGGCGGCCATTTGCGCAAAGAGGTGGCCGAGCATATTTTCAAGGTAAGGTAAAAGCAGCTGCAGCAGCGCCAGGGCAAGCAGAATTTTTAGGGAAAAACTGATAATAAAGATATTAATTTGGGGCATTGCCCTGGAAAGGAATCCCAGCGCCAAATCCAGTATAAGCAGCACAACAATCACCGGCGCTGCGATCTGAAAAGCCAGCAGAAAAACTCCGGCAAAAAGTTTAAAAAATTGCTCGGGCAGCGCCGGCGAAAACCAAGGGCCGGCCAGCGGGATAATGCGGAAACTCTCCTGCAAGGCAAGGAAAAAGGGATGGTGCCCGTTGATCGTTAAAAAAAGGACAACGGCAAAAAGGTAAAAAAAATGACCGATAAAGGTTACCTGGCTGCCAAAGAGCGGATCAAAGACGCCGCCCATCGTTAACCCGGCCATATGATCCATGAACTGACCGGCCATAAGAAAGAGGGATAGGAACAGCGAGACAAAAAAGCCCAGGATCAAGCCGGCGGCGATCTCCCTGGCAACAGCCAACACAAAGGAGAGGTCGCCCACCGGCATGACCGGCCGTTCACCCTGCCACATCAGCGCAATCAGAAAGGAAATGATCAGGGCGAAGAAAATGCGCACCGGCACAGGGATGCCTCTCCAGGCGAAGGGGGGAAAGATCGCCATAAAAGCGGAAAGGCGTGAAAAGATTAACAAAAATGGATAACCGAAATTTGGCAGCAGTAACTCCATGGGAAGCTCCTTTTCAAAAAAGTGTCTGCAAATTACCCCAAAGGGTTATGGTAAAGGAGGTGAGCACCCTTAATGACCAGCCCCCAAACAAAAGGACAGCCAGTAGCACCGCAATAATCTTGGGGACAAAGGCCAGCGTCGGTTCCTGAAGCTGCGTTGCCGCCTGAAAAATACTCACTGCTAGCCCCACCAGCAGCCCTACGCCAATCACCGGAACAGCCACCAGCAAGATGGTCGTAATGCTGTCCCTGGTCAGACTGATGATAAAATCTGCATTCATGCCGAACCGCTCCTTCTTTTATGCATAGCCCTCCACCAGCGATCGCACCACCAGTGTCCAACCGTCCACCAGGACAAAAAGCAATATTTTAAAAGGCAACGAAACAATGACCGGCGGCAACATGAACATACCCATGGACATGAGCACGCTGGAAACAATCATATCAATGATCAGGAACGGCACAAACAAAAGAAAGCCGATTTGAAAGGCTGTCTTCAGCTCACTTAACACAAAGGCGGGCACCACTGCCCGGAAAGGCACATCTTCCCTCTCCACCGGCACATCAATGCGGGCCATCTGTAAAAAAAGCATCAGATCCTCTTCCCGCGTATTGTTGAGCATAAATTCCCGCAGCGGCCGCTCACCCCGTGCCAGAGCTTCGGCGAAATCGATCTCCTCCGCTAGATAGGGTGTAAGCGCATCGGTATGGATTTGGCTGAATATGGGCTGCATCACAAAGAAGGTTAAGAAAAGGGCCAAACCAATGATAATCTGGTTGGGCGGTATCTGCTGGGTACCCAGGGCATTGCGCAGAAAACCGAGCACAATAACCATGCGGGTAAACGATGTCATCAGGATGATAAAGGCAGGGGCCAGGCTCAGCACCGCCAGGATCAGCAAGAGCTGCAAGGTGCCGACCAGCTGCTGCGGTTCTTCGCCTGTGCCAATCTGCAGATTTATATCTGGAATAGGGAGAGCAGGCTGCGCAAAGGCAACAGAAACTGTCCCCGGCAAAAAAGCAGCCAAGGCAATTACGAGCAGCGCGCTGCACACACCAATTTTAAATTTGTGAAAATGCATTTTTATCTATCCCGCCTTGGGGGGAAAAAGCCGGCGATTTTCTCCAGGAAAGGATGCCGTTTGCCTGAGGACAGGGGTCCGTCATGCTCAGGTTCAGGAGAGCCTTCCCGCCAGGTTTCTCCCAAATCTTTTAATAATCTTACCTCACCGGAGGATGAGGCTAAAAGCAAATAATGGTTTTTAATCTGTACAATATACAGGTGGGTCCGGGGGTTTAAAGCTGCGCTTTCCAATATTTTTATGTTTTTGGAATACCCCGCCGGTTGCATGAAACGGGGTAACAGATAGCGCAGCACGCCATAAATTAACAAAATTACGATTGGGAAAGCAATAAAGAGTCTGAAAAAGGCGTAATTTACTTCTTCCATGGACTTTACTCTCCAGGAATTTTTTTGTCCGCGTCATGCATACCGATACTCGTTACCCGCAGGCCGAAACGATCATTGACCACCACCACCTCCGCCTCGCCCAGATACTGTTCATTTACCAGGATAGCCGCGCTTTCTCCGGCCATTTTGTTCAGTTTAATCACAGAACCCTCCGAAAGATGCAGCAGCTCTTGCACTGTTATCTGGGCGGCGCCCAGCTCTCCGCTGATGGTCAGCGGTATCCTGCGGAAAAAACTTAAGTCCGACCCCTTGGGTTCACCTTTCTCCCGTATAGGAAGCTGGGTAAATATTATTTTTTTTGCCACACACTCATTATCCATGATTTACCTCCCCGCAGCAGATCTTCATTGAATCATTACATGCCAGAAATATACATCGATGATCTCGCCGGTCTGCAAAATGTTATTGGCAGCGCCCTTAATTTCCCCTTTCATGCGTTCAATGCTCGATTTTTCCGCTACCTCTTCCATTGTTATGCCCCACATCAGGGCAAGTATGGCATCCCGGATTTCGGGCATGCGCCTTTCCAACTCCGCTGTCAGTTCGGGCTCCGCGAAAGCAAAGGATAATTTAATGCTTAAAAAACGGCGTCTCCCCCCGTCCGCTAAGTTAAAGACCAGCTCCGGCAGCTCAAATTTATAGACAGGCTTTTCCGCTGCAACGGATGGGGCAGGTTGCTGACCAAGAATACCCTGCCCCCATCCTGTGGCGTAAAGGACGCCACCTCCTGCCAGCAGCATAAAGAGCAGGATCAGCAGGATATACCCCTTCTTCTTTTTCTTTTTGGGAGGGGCCGTTTCTTTGTTTTCTTCGGCCAAATTATTCTGTTTTCCGCTTTTTACAGGCATCGCTTGCTACCCCGCTTCATTTAAACTGATTTATGGAGATGACGATGTTGACGCGGCGATTGCGGGCACGCCCTTCCGCCGTGTCGTTGCTCGCAATAGGATGGTACTCGCCATAACCGGTGGCCACAAAACGTCTGGGATTAAGGCCCCGTTCTTCCGCCAGATGCCGCGCTACACTGACTGCCCTGGTTACGGAAAGCTCCCAGTTGCTGGGGAAAAGAAGGGTGTTGATTGGAACATTGTCCGTATGGCCCTCCACAATAATTTGATTGGGAATCTTGCCGATAAAGCTGGCGATTATATCCAGCACAGGCCGGGCCTCCTCTTTCAGCTCCGCTCGGCCGGTATCAAAAGTAATTTCTTCAGGCAGCACCATGACGATCCCCCGCTTTTCCATACGCAGCTGAACCGCGTCACCCAAACCGGCCGCGCGCAGATAATCCCGCGTCTGCTCATAGACCCTCTCCAATTCGGCCAGCAGCTGCAGCAGCTCAATCTCCTTATCTCCCAGTTGCGGAGCGTAAGTAACTTCCTCCGCCTCAAGTTGCTCAAGGAGATGGGGTTGCCCTTCAGCCGCGGTCGGTTCAGTCGTTCCCCTAAGTATTCCGGTACGACCCATGAAGGAGTGCTGTATGGCCGCCATTACCTCCTGGAAACGCTGAATATCGATTGTGGAAAACGTATACAGGAGTATGAAAAAAGTGAGCAGCAGGGTGACCATATCGCCATATGTCATCAGCCAGTCCCCGGAAGCTGCCTTTCCTTTTTTCCTTCTGCCGCCTGTCCTTTCTCTCGCCACCGTTGCACCCCCCCCTAATCCCAGGCCAAAAGTTCGTCCCTTTCCGCAGATTCCTTTTTGTCGTCTGCCTGGGCCCGCTCTTGCGGTGAAAGGAACGCCCTGATCTTATCCTGCAGGATGCGCGGATTTACCCCTGCCTGTATAGCAAGGATTCCATGCAGAATCATCTCTTTATAGGCAATCTCCGCTTCGCTGCGAATTTCCAGCTTCCCGGCAATGGGAATGAGGATCAGGTTGGCCAGCAAAGCGCCATAAAAGGTCGTTAGCAGCGCCACCGCCATCCCCGACCCGATAGCGTCAGGATTGTCCAGATTGACGAGCATCTGCACCAACCCGATGAGCGTGCCTACCATACCAAAAGCCGGGGCAAGGCTGCCCCAGGTGCGGAAGAGGCTTTGCCCCAGCTGGTGGCGCTGTGCCAGAGCATCAATCTCCGTTTCCATGACGTCCCTGATATGCTCCGGGTCCATGCCGTCAATTACTTTTTGCAGAGCTTCACGCAAGAAGGGGTCGTCGATCTCCGACAGATCGTCCTCCAACGCCAGCAGCCCTTCCCGCCGCGCTTTTTGCGCCAATCGGAAAAACAATTCCCGCAGCTTTGCCGGTTCCTGTACTTTCTCAATGATTACCTGCATGGTTAATTTTACAACCTGCCGCATCTGATTGAGTTGGAAATTAACCAGCAGGGCGCCAAAAGAGCCGCCCACCGTGATCAGCATACTGGGTACGTGGACAAAGACCATGAAATTACCGCCCATGGCTATACCCCAAACCACAAGCCCCATGCCGAGAATAATACCGCCTATAGTCAAAATATCAAGCTTTTTCATCGGCATTCATCCTATTATAAATTGCTTTAGCGTTTAATGTTGAGCAATTCTACCAGTATTTCGTCGGAGGCACTGATCATGCGCGTATTGGCCTGAAAGGCCCGGCTGGTCGTAATCATATCCGTAAATTCCTGGGCCAGATCAACATTGGACATCTCCAAGGCCCCGGACTGGATGAGGCCCCGCCCTTCCGTGCCGGCAGCGCCGATCCTCGCTTCCCCTGAGTTGGAGGAGACGGTATAAAGATTGGAGCCTAGCTTGACAAGACCCTGCGGGTTGGCGAATGAGGCCAGGGCAATCTGCCCAATCTCCCTGGTCATGCCGTTGGAGTAGGTGCCTGCTACCTTTCCCGTGGATTCAATGCTGAACGAAACCATCTCTCCCGGGGCAAAACCGTCCTGCTCCCTGGCGATCACATTGCTGGAAGAAGCTACCTGGGTTGTGGCACTGAAA
>DMPF01000159.1 GCA_003456095.1 Bacillota bacterium | reverse complement strand
CCGGACTGCAGCACCACCGTTTTGTAACCCAGGGCGGCGCCGGCTCGGGCGACGGCCAGGATTTCCGCTTTGTCCATCCTGTAGCGCACCAGGTTGTCGTTAGAGCGGCGCAGACCACAGTAGAGGCAATTGCGCTCGCAATAGTTGGAAAACTCAATGAGGCCACGCAGGTGCACCTGATCGCCCATCTTCTCTTTTCTGAGCCTGTCGGCCGCAGCCAGCAAGCAGCTTTCCGCTTCACCCTCGCTTTCCAGCAGCGCCACCAGCTCCGCCCGGTCATCTCTGCCGCCTGCCGCAGCCAGCTCCGAAATTTGGCATAATCGCTCCATCATCTCCACAACATCTCCTTCGCTTCTTCCTGGCTTTTTTTATTTCCGGGTCAATGCCGACTTGACGTTCACTCCGGGCACCGCCCCCAGCCTTCCCGTCAACGCCCCCAGTTCATCGGTGGTACCGTCAACGATCAGGGCGATTACCGCTACCAGCCGCTCGCGATAAGGGATGCCCATGCGCGCCACAATAATATCACCGAAATCACTTAAAATTTCATTTACCCTGCCGGCGTTTTCCCGATCTTCAATCACAATGCCGATAACGCCCAACCGTCTATCCAAGGCTGCCCGCCTCCTTAAAATAAAAAACAGAGCCTTGACGGCAATCCCTTGCCTGACAGGCTCTTTGTTTCGCACATGGATATATACCTCCTTCGCCTCAGGCAACCCCTCGGCAACAGTTTATTTTTCTCCTTTGGCCAGCGTACCGGACCAGCAGAGTTGATCACAATGCCATTATATACTAAAAGTGCGGCGCAGGCAAGCTGTCCTGAAAATAGTTTCTATAAATATGTCGCTAAAACTCCCCCTCCATTAACAGGTAATAGATGCTAAGGACGGTACCCGCCACCAGGAGGCCGATGCCAAAGTTGACGATACCGACAATGCCGACACTGAACAGGGTGCCAGGCGTGCCCACGGGTCCGTGCTCTTTGGCAATAAGGAACTTTACGCCTTCCACGACGCCTCCAACCACAATCGCAACCGTAGCCATATCAACAAGCAGGCGGCGTGACTTTGTTTTTGCGTCAGAGATGAAAATAAAGAAATACAGGAGCAAGGCCAATCCTAGAATCATGCCGCCGGCAAATCCTCCTCCCGGGGAAAGATGTCCGTGCAGCAAAATATAAAAACTGTAAAGCAGAACTACCAGCAGAATGTAACGGAACACCACCTTTGTAATATAATCACCCACGGGTATCACCCCTCCGCTGCATTATTATTGTTGTTGTGCAAACCTCATCTAAGTATTGCGCCCATAGATAATACGCAGGCCTTCCAGGGTCAGGAAATAATTAACCTCTTCAATGGTCTCCGACTCCGGGGCAATAAGGCCGGCCAGCCCACCGGTAGCGACAACAAAAGGCTTACGGGCAAATTCGCCGGCCATACGCCGCACGATACCATCCACCTGGCCGGCAAAGCCGTAATAAATCCCTGCCTGCATACTGGTAATCGTATCTTTACCGATCACGCGGCGCGGTTTCACAAATTCCACGCGGGGCAACTTGGCCGCCTTCTGGAAGAGTGCTTCCGTGGAGATACCGATACCGGGAGCGATCGCGCCGCCTAAGTATTCGTTTTTTTCCGAGATGGCGCAGAAAGTGGTTGCTGTGCCGAAATCCACAATAATAAGGGGACCGCCATAGAGCTCAATTCCGGCAACAGCATTGACCACACGGTCTGCCCCTACTTCGCGGGGATTATCCATAAGGATGTTCAAACCGGTGCGAATTCCTGGCCCGATGATCAGGGGCGATACCTGGAAATATTTTTCCGCCATCTTTTTCAGGGGAAAATCTAAGGGCGGTACCACCGAGGAGATAATGATGGCGGAGATACATTCTGCCGCAAAGCCGCTTTGCTGAAAAAGGTTACGTACAATTACCCCGTATTCGTCATCAGTCTGTTCCCTGCTGGTAGAGATACGCCAGCATTTCTGCAGCGTCTCTCCCGCGTAAACTCCCAACATTATATTGGTATTGCCTACGTCCACGGCGAGCAGCAAGGTCAATCACCTCTTTTTTTAAGTTTACACTATTTCCCGCAAATTAAAAAGGGGGAATTTACAGAAGGAATAATGATTAGCAATGTCGAAGATACAGAAAATGCAATGTATGCTGCGCCGATAAGGGTGGCTGTTGTAAGACCAGGGGGTGGAGGGATGAAGTTTTCCTTCAGACTTAATCCTGTAGCCTTCTTTATTATTGTTTTGTGTTTTATTATTGTTTCCAGCGTCACCGCTTTCTATCTGTCCGCCAACAGCGGTTATGAAATAGGAACACCTCCTTTGCGCCTTGGCATCAAGGATGTTTACCGCAGTGAGCCATGGACTTTCAGCATAGCGGATTTTTCAATCTCTCTGCCCGGCGAGAGTTATGTATCCCCAGTTTATCTTGATGAACGCCTGATCGGTATTGTTGTGCAGAGTGCCGGCGGCTTCATGGAAGAAGACGGTGCGGCGCGGCGTCTTAAACTGGATGATTTTTTTATAACCCTGAACAGTAAAATTTACACGGAGATAAAGGGTGACACCCTTTTTTTGCCGCTGCAAGAGAGTGCCCCGCAAAGCCGTATCCTGGCGGACGCCCGCCCCCTGATCCGCCTGCCAGAGTTGCAGGGCATAATCTATCCCCGCATGTTCCTGCCGCCTCCCGGTACCGTCTGCCTCTATGCCGGGGAGGGAGTGAGGATCCTGCTCTCCGGTTGCAATATTGATTTTTTCAACCCGCGGCTTTTTCTTTTTTTCAGCATCGTAGCGCTAATCACTTTGCTGGTCATCTACCTTTTGACCATGGATCTGCACCCCACGGGCAGGCTTAAACGCCTTCACGCCGTAAAACCCGCACTGACAGAGAAACTGGCGGCCGGCATTTTCCTCGCTGTGCTATGCGGCGCGGCAATATGGGGAAAGCTCTCCATCTTTAAAGCAGCATCCATTAATACTGGAGTGATCGTGCTCTACTATGCAATTCTGTTCATCCTGTTGCGCCTGCGGCAAAAGCAGATCATCGCAAACCAATATTTTGGCCTGAACCTGAATATCCGGGAATATTTACGGGGCATGATCGTTGTCCCCGTGATCCTCGTAATCATCTTCCTTTT
>DMPF01000194.1 GCA_003456095.1 Bacillota bacterium | reverse complement strand
TTTCCGGGAACTAAGGATGTATACCTTCATGCGCTCCGTCGCCTGTGAAACTTCATTATTTACCTCATGCACTATCATCTCGCCCCCTTGATTCAAATTGTAAAAGGCTTGAAATATGTTTCTTGACTTAGAATGCTATGCTGAAGATTGCACACCCCTAAGCACAATAACTTTTAGGATAATTAAATTACATAAATTGCTGCCCGATTAAATCAAAAACAGCTCAAAAGTCGCAGTTTAGCAATATCACATACAAGAGTTGGCATTATGCACAGTTCGCCTTCGGGCGGGCTGATTTTTGTTTGTCTGAACCCTTAATTTTAACAGGTCGGTGTATCGTTAAAAGATAGCCCGATTTTCGGTGCAAATTTTAACGATTTGCTTTCTTTTAACGATTTGCCTGTGTACCTGCCCTGAAAACAGCCAGGTTCAAGTCAAGTGTTCTCAGAAAAAGCCCTCTGGAAAATACCACCTATTGCTACAAGGCAGATTGTCTACAGCCCTAAAAGCCCATTATTACTGCACTTTCAGGGCAAAACAAAACCACCCACCGATAAATTACTTTTTATCAATAGATGGTAGATTATTTGGCAAAGTAACAATGAACTAATAAAATGCACCGCTCCGCACCGCCGATGTTATTATGGCACACCTAATCGCTAAAATTGAAACCTTGCTCGGTAAATCGTTAAAAGATAGCTATTCATGCAAAAAGACCTTAACGTAGCCTATTTTTAGGCCGTCTACGTTCTTGATGACAATTGCCTTCGCGTCGTGCGGGTTGTCAGGTTCACGGAAAAAGTCAAGCTTGTCATCAATTTGCAAGTGAGGTTCCAGTTCTAAAATGCCCTCGACATAACTTGTTCCCGCAACGGGAGGTGACAGGGGGACGGCTCTCATGACACCTATTGGAAAAATGTTAGGGTGTCAAGAGAACCGTCCCCCTGTCACCTTTTTATCGCCTCCACAGGGTTATTATAGCCTAACCTCTGTGTGTCCGGCAATTCGGGTGTAAGTCACTGGGTTTACGGGGTCGAATCACATATTTGTTCTAATGGTGGTGGTAAAGTGCAAATGTGTTTGCTATAATACAGATGTATAGATTATATTTTCAGATGGTATTTGTTGTCCAAGAATATGCAAATAAAGTATCCTTTTCTCTATGATATATTGCTTTTTCCCTTTGAACTGATGCTTATTCGCAGTTGGCGCAGGTGCCTCTGGACCCGGCTCCCCGGTTTGCGCGTACTGGAGGTGGGCGCAGGCACTGGCTTGAATATCCCCTTTTACGGTAAAGAGCGCCAGGTGACAGCCTTGGATATCGGAAAATCGGGGTTGCAAAGGGCAAAACGGCGGGCTGATAAAACAGCTGTGCAGGTGGATTTTATTCAGGGTAATGCAGAAGCTCTTCCTTTTCCCGGGGAGAGCTTTGACGCTGTAGCAGCAACTTTTCTTTTTTGCTCCATTGAGAATCCCCGATGTGGCCTAGCCGAAATGCAGCGCGTGCTCAGACCCGGTGGTACTCTTCTTCTTTTGGAACATGTCCGCGCGGCAGGGCTTTTGGGAAAGATAATGGATATCTTTTCAGCACCGATTTATCGCCTCTTTAATGAACATATTGCGAGAGAGACAGACAAGCTGGTGCGGCAGTCAGGCTTTGTCAATATAACAGTGATGCCTCTCTTTTTCGATCTGGTCAAGCTAATCCGTGCAGAGAAGCCGACGGATACAAAGATATGACTTGGGATGTGACTTAAATGTCAAGAACTTTACAGATACTCATTTTTGTTGTATTTTGCCTGCTTTTCATTTTTGCCCTCTTTTTTCGAACCAGTATTGCTATTATTGTGGAAGACCTTATGCGCGAATTTTCCATTCCGGCAACTCACCTCGGACTCATGTCATCCGCCCTTTTTTACGCATACGCTGCCATGCAGTTGCCGGTAGGCATTCTCTGTGACCGTATCGGGGTACGCCGTACTGTTTTATATTTTGGTCTTTTAGGGGGCATAGGTGCTCTGCTTTTCGCCTCCGCTGCCGGAGTGCAGACAGCCACCTTAGGCAGGCTGCTTACCGGCATGGGAACAGCCGGCATCTGGATCCCGGCTCTTGAATACCTTGCTCTCAACTACCGCCCCCATATTTTTGCCACGCTTAGCAGCATCATCAGTGCCGCTGGCAGTTTTGGGATCATTTTGGGTACGCTACCGCTGGCGCTGCTGGTGGAAACAAAAGGCTGGCGCTTTCCATTTTTCGCCGCTTCTCTGGTCATGATCCTGCTGGTGATGGCGAACTGGATCCTGATGAAATATTCGGCACAACAATCGCAAAACATCAAAAACAATAGTGAAAATGAAAACCGGGAGCAAGAGCAAGCTCCGGGCGATGTAAAAGCGTTAACCCCTTTCTGGAAAGGGCCCGTTTTCTGGTTTTTTGCCCTCTGGTCTTTTCTTTACTATGGTGTTCTTTTCAGCTTTACCGGCCTTTGGGGCGCGTCATTTTTGCAGGACACCTTTCAGGTCAGCCGGCAGACGGCGGGTATGCATCTGCTCTTCGCTTCTATCGGCGTGGTACTTGGCAGTCTTGCTTGGGCAATTATCTCCGATCGCCTGCTGCAGGCGCGCCGGCCCCTGATTATTGCAGGCACCTGTGCTTTTATTGTTCTCTGGATTATTATTTTCAGCCTGGAAACCTATCCCGGAGCATTCCTCACCTCTTTGCTCTACTTCAGCTTGGGATTCTGCGGCATGACTTTTATTCTAATCTATAGCTGTACCAAGGAATATTTTCCTCTGCAAACCGCTGGCGCAGTTATGGGCAGTGTTAACACCTTTATGATGGGCAGCGCGGCTGTCTTTCAGGGGATAACCGGCTACTTGCTGGATTTTTTTCATATGGAGATCTCGATCAACGCCGGCTACCGCGCCATTTTTGTTTTATATCTGGCCTCACTTGCGGTTGCTCTCATATTCTCCCTGCTTTTACCGGAAACTTACCCGGGAAAAACAAAAGCACCGGCCATTTCCGGCAAAACCGCTTTGGACGGTTCCACCGCCATGGACGGCAAAAAGTAAAATGAAGCGGCACCCTGTTGCGTTTTAGTCAATCCATGCTGAAACGTTCTTTATGACGGCAGCCAATACAGATCAGATCCACATCGCCGTCATTCCATACCAGGACCACCGCTTGAGCCCCGTCACAGACGGGACACTTAATTACATGACTGCTGATAACCTCCGATACATATTCCTCGGATTCCGATGCAAACTCGTCCGTGCTCATTTTCTGCCTCCTCGCCGCCATTCTCTGTATATTTTCCGCCTCTTACAATAAAAATATAAATTTACTTGGCCTTTTTTAGTCTTTCCAGCAGTTGCGCTGCTTGCTGCCCGGGAGCATATTTCCGCACTGCAAACCGCTCCAAAATCGCCACTTCTTTACGGAAGTCCTTCATTTCATGGTAGAGGTTGGCCAGTTCCTCATAAGGCCATGGAGCTACTCCCCACTCTAAAGCTTTTTTTTCTTCTTCAATAACTTCGATCAGGTTAAGCAACTTTTGTTCCTTCACCAGATGCTTTGCATCAACGCATCTAGCACATTCCCCCTTTTTGTTTACCTTGAGGAACAAGCCTTTCTTTCCACAAACTTTACATGTTGCCATATAAACAATCCTCCTTTATTTTTTTGCAAGTTGGTATGCTATTCGGCACATTTTTTAAAGTTTCTGTATTTTAGCAAGAAGAAGGCTTGTATTTTGCAGCTTTGATAGGCTGGCGAAAGCAGATGAAAATCTAACCCTCCTGATATCAGATTTTACCATCAAACCGGGCTTCATGCAAGCATCAACTACACGCGGCAAGTAGCAGCCAGCGATCCAGTGATGCGATTTTTATCGTAATGTAATCTCTAATGTAAT
>DMPF01000062.1:6662-9266 GCA_003456095.1 Bacillota bacterium | reverse complement strand
TGGATCGGCAACAATCAGTTTAGCTCCTTTTTTCACCGCCCGCTGCATCCGGTAACCGATAATCGGATGATTTTCCGTAGGGTTGGAGCCAATCACAAAAATAGTTCCACAATCTTCGATATCGCCGATTGGATTTGTCATTGCACCGCTGCCTGCGGTAGTGGCCAGACCGACCACGGTAGGAGCATGTCAGAGGCGGGCGCAACAGTCAACGCTATTGCTTCCAAGTGAGCGCAACAGTTTTTGGAACAGATAATTATCCTCGTTTGTAACCCGCGCGGAGCTTAACCCCCCTAACGACTCCGGTCCATATTTTACCTGCACCTCCTGGAATTTAGCGGCTATCAAGTCAAGCGCCTCCTCCCAGGAAGCTTCTTCAAACCGGCCGTTACGTTTGATCAGCGGTGTCGTCAGGCGGTCGGGATGGTTAACAAATGAATACCCGAAACGTCCTTTTACACAGAGTTCGCCCTCATTAACCGGGCTCTTCCGGTCGCCCCGCACTCCGGTAATTTTGCCCTCACGTACGCTAAGATATATGCCGCAGCCACAGCCGCAATAAGTGCAAACGGTTTTGACTTCATAAGCCGGCCGCACCTCGCCTTTGGAAAGCAAAGCCCCAACCGGACAGCGTACCATGCACTCTCCACACGAGGTGCATTTAGATTCTTGCAAGGGATTATCGCCAAGCGTGCTGATTTTGGAAGTGTACCCGCGAAAAGAGTAATCAATCGCTTCAATACATGTAATCTCTTCGCATGTTCGCACACAGATACCGCACATGATACACTTGTTATAATCCCTGATGAGGAAGGGATGGGAGTCAATTACCGGTTTCAGTTCCTGGGCCTTGAATCTTTTAAGCCGCTTTGGATCCACGCCCACATAACGGGCTACCTCCTGCAGCTTGCAGTCGCTATTCTTGCCGCAGGACAGGCAATCATCGTGGTTATTTACCACCAAAAGCTCCACTGCCAGGCGTCGCACCCTGTCCACCATGGCGCCGCCTGTGCGCACTGCCATTCCTCCCGCAACCGGAGCGCGGCACGACGGCACAAGTGCCCCGTCGGCCTCCACAACGCAAACCCTGCATATTCCTGCGGGTTTTAAGTCGGGGTGATGACAAAGATGGGGAATGTAAATTTCGTTTTCCAGGGCTGCCTCAAGGATAGTTTTACCTTCTTGGACAGCAATCTCCCGGCCGTCAACAAAAAGCTGAAGCATCGCCATGCACCTTTTCGCCTCCTCGTCCAATATTTTTTAAAACACTAATTTAACTTGTAAGTCAAAAGTTCTAGCTGCTCAAGCCACATCTTAGCACAGAGGCATTCTTCTTCCCAAGGATAAATCACCGCTTATATATACGTTGCCAACAGACTATATTCCTGCTTTTCCGACAAAAAATTTTTAGGGGAGTTGGAGCAAAAAAAAAAGCCCAACCCCCACAAAGCTGACGCCCACCTATTAGTTTTTTGCATGCCCATTTTTTGGCACGTCATTAGCAGTAATTAACGGTTACGTTCTTCCCGCGCTGCCGGAGGGCTTCCTGTAAGTCATCCACAACCTTGTTCTTAAGACCAAGACTGAGCGGCACATCCGGACTCTGGTGAGCCGGGTTGAGAGCCAGACCAACGGAGATCTCAACACGGTCAGCTTTGAGCAATAACGCTGCCAGACGACTGGCGCCGTCGCGCATGTATGCCAGATCACTGAACCTCATAGCAGACTTAAGCTTGGATGTGGCATAAGACACGGTGAGCATCCCTTCAGTAACTAAGTCAATACCGTCAATGTCAGCCGTGGGCGGCACCTTGTCATCCATGGAGGAGAGATCCACATGAAGCTCCCTCTTCAGTTCCCGGGCGACAATATTGGCGGTGGTACCACCGCAGACTACCTTATTCCCCGGGCATTCCATAAGCCGGCGCACCACCTCCCGATCTGCGGCGCGGTCGCGTGGCGGTCCAAAGAGCATATTCAGCAGGCGCGGCCGTCGGGCACAGACAAAAATTACGCTGGCGTCATCTCCGGGCTGGCATGCGTAGAGTTTGTTAACCAGAGATGTAACCTCATTGGCACTGGTTATGGCGTCTTCGCCTTTAGCGGCAACGTGTTTAATAAAGCTGCCGACGCGCTCCGCTCCCCACCCCAGGTTCCAGATGCCGCCGATGCCAGCATGCAGGATGCCGTCGCTGACAAGGCAGATCCAGTCACCGGGTACGAGCTCAAGATATGCTTCATGGATAAGGCGTTCTCCGATAACACGGTCTTGCCTGGGAATGTCCAGCAATTTGTCACGGTTACCGTAATACGCCGCCGGGCTGTCATATTCGGCCAGGTAGGCGCGCCCGTCACGCATAATCTGCAAAATGCTGAAAGTGCTGTAGGCCAGCCCCCTTACTTCACATACCGGCAGCGTATAGGCCAGGGTTTCGATCACTTCCTCGAGGGTGCACCCCTGCTGCAGCATGGTCGATGCCATTTTGGCTGTGAGGGAAGAGAGGATGCTGGCTTTGACCCCGCTGCCCAGCCCGTCGGAACAAACCACGATCAAAGAATCTGCGGATTCGGCCACGGCAATACTGTCGCCGCACAGCTCTTCAT
>DMPF01000062.1:0-6343 GCA_003456095.1 Bacillota bacterium | reverse complement strand
TGTCGCCGCACAGCTCTTCATTTTTCTTATTGAGCTGGCTGTAGCCGATATCGAAAAACAGCTCTTCCACTGACTTAAATTTGCTCGCCACGGTGCTCATCCGGACTCACTGTCCTCGTCACGCATTACCCGCATAAGTTGCGTGAGCAAAACCTTGGTCTCCGCCGTTGTCTCTCCCAGCAGGCCGGCGATCTTCTGCGCTACCTCCATCTGCTTGTTGATAACCCCTTGGGCTTTGTCAAGCGTCTGCCAGCGCATCTTCTGAACGGTTTCGAGGTGATGTTTTTCTTCGGTACAGTCCGCCAGCAGCGCGATGGTCACCCGCTGGCTGTCTTCCCGGAACACTGTGCGCCGCGCCGCGTAATTCAAATGGGGAAACGATACGTCATCACGCAAGATCTCACCTGTTTCCATTACCCGTGCGAATATCTCCGGGGACATAAAATCGCTGACATGGCGATTTATAGCGTCGGCCTTGGTTGTGCGAAACACCCGTTCAGCGGCCGGGTTGATATCGATCACAATTCCATCGGCGTTGACCACGAAAATGGCGTTTGGTGTGGAGGAGACAACCTTGTTGGACATAGACTCGGCGCGCTCGCGCATATAGGGTAAACACATCTCCGGATCGGCCCAGCCCCTGAAAACTGCCACAGCCTTTTCCCGGCATGAATTATAGCCGCATGATCGGCAGTTGAGCTCATCTTCGGCACTGTATTTACCGGATTTAGCCAGGATTGCCCGGATAGTGCCCTCGTCCGGCTCGGGCAGGCTTATGGACCAGTCTTCGTAGGAGCGGGAGAGATCCGCCTCGCTCAAAAGAGCACGATTTTCAAAATCGGACCCCGCTGCTTGAGCCCGTGTCTCGGCATATTTCAATACCCGGCGGCGGCGCAGCAACGCCTGGTCTAAGCTTGGATTGCTGGGACCGGCTATGCAGCCGCCTTCGCAAGCGACCATTTCAATAAGCCGGGGCAGCTCATCCGGCTGCATAAGCAGATGTTCGATCATTTCTTTGCACTTGTCCAACCCGGAAACAATTTGGGTTTGCTGACTGAGGGCGTCCGTGTCCAGTGCCGCAGTGCGTAAGGTGCCTCCGTCAACCGCAAACAACCTGGCCCAGTGAGGTGTAATCCCATCGAAACCACCGGGTTCCAACTCGTCTAAGACTATATTCTGTTGGTCAAGCCACTCTGCCAGTTCCTCAAAGGTAAGTACCGCATCGACGGCTCCGGCCAGCGCGCCGGCTTCTGCCTCCTGCATTTTAGCAATACATGGTCCGATAAAGACGACTTTATGATCGGGAAGAATACGTTTGAGATAACGCCCGTGGGCGATCATAGGTGACACAATCGGGGCCAGCAAGCACCTCGCTTCCGGATAGTGACATTGGATCAGATTGACTATAGCCGGGCACGAACTGGTAATAAAGGTGCGGTTCGACTGTTGTGCCAGCTTCTGGTGTTCCCGGGCTACCAGCTCCGCGCCAATGGCAGTTTCCTGGACGTAAGCAAAACCCAGCCTGCGCAAAGCGGCCGGCACCAGGAACGGATCAACAGCAAACACAGAAGGAAAAGAAGGAGCCAGGCTGACAGCCACCGGGTCACCGGCTGCCAGCATAGCTTGCACCCGGTCAATGTTCAAACGGGGACGTTTGGCCTTTTGTGGGCACACCTGGACACAGCGCCCGTCCAGAATACACCGCTGGTCGATGACGCTGGTATGCAGCTCGTGCCTGCCTTTGCCCGGCTCAAGCCTGATAGCTTTAACCGGGCAAGAGCGCAGGCAGAGATAGCAGTCACGGCACTTTGCCTTGATCGACTGAATGTATTCAGTGGCACGCTCAGTCATCCGCTCACATCCTTCACGGCTGGGAGGATCTTGCTTGCAAATAGTTCAGGAATATCTTCGTACCTGACTCCGGTCAGCAAATCATCATTGATAAACAGGGTAACGCCACCCTTGGTGCATTGTTCCAGACAAAACGAGCCTTTAAGAATAAGGCGGTTGGAGAGCCCGTGGTCGGCCACAAGCTCCTGCAACTTATCGATGATCCTGGGAGCTCCCCGTAGATAGCAGGAACTGCCCACACAAATTTGTACAGTGACCATGCGGGACTCTCCTTTCCGCGCGTTTTATTTTACCACCTGGGAGGCGATTTCCCGGTCGAAAACTTCCGTAGCATTTGCGGCGCTTACTCCGGTGATGACCCGGTCGCCCACCTTGATATTCACTCCACGATCGCAGTGCTCCAGGCAGAAGGTAGCTTTCAGGTTAATGTATCCGGCTACGTCTTCCCGCACACTCAGTTCGCTGAACTTGGCAAGAACATCATAGGCTCCCCGGAGATAGCAGCCGGTGCCTACGCATACTGACACATCCAGCGGCTTTTCCAGCGGCGCCCGTGTGACACGGATCTCCTTGCCATCGATACGCCGCCGCGGGTGATAATCGGTGTGCAATGTTTCATGGCAGATGTGGCTGTCGCGGCCACCCAGCTGTTCAATGTAAATCTTCTGCACGGCAAGGTTCTCCAGGGGATTGCGGAACTGGCTTACCTTATCAATGCGATACGTCCCGGCACTGCGTAGGCGGCGTGCCGCCTGGTCGTTGGGATAGGGCTGGCCGCCGCCGCCGACACAGCCGGCAGGGCAGGCCATCACTTCGATCAGGTCGTATGTTTCCGTACCTGCCTTGATCGCCTCGATCAGCTTGACCGCATTACCCAGGCCAGATACCATGGCCAGGCGCACTTCCAGGTCGCCCAGTTTGATCTTTGCGCTGCGAAGTCCTTCATGACCGCGCAGCTCATGATATTCAACCTTGTCCGCGTTGACACCAAGAATGCCGGCGGCAGTGCGCACTGCCGCTTCAGCCACGCCGCCGCTGACACCAAAAATCACACCGGCTCCGCTCACCAGACCAAAGGGCTGATCAAAGGCCTCCTCTTCCAGTTGGTCGAAAATGATACCATCCTGCTTGAAGAGCTGGGCCAGCTCCGTGGTGGAGATGACCGCATCAACCTCGCGGACACCATCAAAGGTAAATTCCGGCCGCTGAGCCTCAAATTTCTTGGCTACGCAGGGCATCACTGAAACAACAAACAGATCCTGCGGTGCGATGCCCAGCTCTTTGGCGTAAAATCTCTTGCTAATGGAACCCAGCATCTGCTGTGGTGACTTACAGGTAGACAGATTGGGCAATAGCTCCGGATAAAACTGCTCGCAAAACTTTATCCATCCCGGACAGCAACTGGTAAACTGCGGCAGTTTCTTCCCGCTGGTCAAGCGGCCCACGAACTCGTTTGTTTCCTCCACGGCGGTCAGGTCGGCGGTGAAGGTAGTGTCAAACACTTTGGCAAAACCCAGGCGTCTTAACCCGGCCGCCAGTTTTCCGGTGCTGACCTGGCCCGCCTTACCGCCAAATTCTTCGCTGAGCGCAACGCGCACCGCCGGCGCCACCTGAACAATGACGGTCTTTTTTGGATTGTGCAGAGCCGCCCAGACCTGCTCCGTCTCAAGCTTGACAGTGAGCGCTGCCGTGGGGCAGACCGCGACGCACTGGCCGCAATTGATACAGTCAACTTCGGTCAGCGGTTTTCCGAAGGCCGGGGTCACCACGGTACGCGAGCCGCGGTGGGAAAAGTCCAGTACACCGATACCTTGAACTTCCCGGCACATGCGTACGCAGTCCCCGCAGAGAATGCACTTATTGGGGTTGCGCATCACAGATGGGCTGGCGGCATCAATGGGGACAACTTCCTCACGGGCACCAAACCTGGCCCGGTTGATACCCTGTTCCTGAGCCAGTTTCTGCAGCTTGCACCTGCCGCTACGCTCGCAGGTGGTACAATCCCGGTCATGATTGGCCAGCAGCAGCTCGAGAATCATGCGCCGGAGCCTGCGGGTACGATCGGTGCTGGTGCGGACCACCATACCCGGCGCCGGCGGTGTGGAACATGCGGCAACCAGCCCTAACTTTTGCTCCTCAACCATGCACATCCGGCAAGCGCCGTAGATGGAAAGGTCAGAGTGGTAGCAGAAGGTCGGCAGGTCGATACCGGCCTTACGTACCAGCTCCAAGAGGTTCTGCTCATTGCCGATTTCAACAATTTGCCCGTCTATAGTCAATGTTGACATAGTTATCTCCTCTCTCTCCGTGCGGCCGCTTAAGCCTGAATGGCCTCAAAGCGGCATTTCTCAAGGCAAAGACGGCATTTGGTACATTTATCCGTATTAATCCAGTGCGGCTTGTTGCGCTCACCGGTGACGGCACCGACCGGACAGATTTTGCTGCAGCGGGTGCAGCCCCGGCATTTTTCCGGGTCGATATAGTATTTCATCAGCGCCCGGCACACCCCGCTCGGACAGGTCCGATCCATGACGTGGGCTTCAAACTCGTCCCGGAAGTAACGCAGGGTGGTCAACACCGGGTTGGGGGCAGTTTTTCCCAAGCCGCACAGAGAACCGTCCTTGACCACCACGCTCAGCTCCTCGAGCAAGGCGATATCGCCTGGTTCGCTCTTTCCACCCACAATGCGCTCCATGATGCTCAGCATCTGCTTGGTCCCTTCCCGGCAGGGCACACATTTGCCGCACGATTCAGACTGCACAAAGCTCATAAAGTAACGGGCCAGCTCGACCATACAGGTCGTCTCATCCACTACCACCATGCCGCCGGAGCCCATCATGGCGCCTGCGCGGATCAGGCTGTCATAATCAATAGAGGTATCGAGCAGGCTTTCCGGGATACACCCGCCGGATGGGCCGCCAATCTGCACGGCCTTGAAACGCCGGTCAAACTGTATGCCGCCGCCGATATCATAGACGATCTCCCGCAAAGCCAACCCCATGGGAACTTCAACCAGACCGGTCTTCTTGATGCGGCCCGCCAGAGCGAAAACCTTGGTGCCCTTGCTTTTTTCCGTTCCGATACCGGCAAACCAGTCGGAACCCTGGGCAAGGATACGCGGCACATTGGCCCAGGTCTCCACGTTGTTGATATTTGTCGGCTTGTCCCAGAGTCCCCGCTGGGCCGGAAACGGCGGACGGGGACGGGGCATGCCGCGCGCCCCCATGATTGAGGCGATAAGCGCGGTCTCTTCACCGCAGACAAAGGCACCGGCACCTTCTTTGATATGCAGCTTAAAGGAAAAACCGGTGCCGAGAATGTTCTCGCCGAGAAGCCCTATTTTACCTGCCTGCTCCATGGCCACACGCAACCTTTTGATGGCCAGCGGATACTCAGCCCTGCAGTAGATATAACCTTCATCCGATCCGATAGCGTAGGCACCGATGATCATGCCCTCGAGCACCGCATGAGGGTCCCCTTCGAGCAGGCTCCGATCCATGAACGCCCCTGGGTCGCCCTCGTCAGCGTTACATAGAACATACTTCTTTTCGCCGGCTGCCTGGCGGGCAAATTCCCACTTTAGTCCGGTAGGAAAGCCTGCTCCGCCGCGGCCGCGAAGCCCCGACCGCTTGACTTCGTCGATCACTTCCTGCGGAGGCATGCCCGAGAGCACCCGTTCCAACCCGGCATAGCCCCCGCGTGCGATATAGTGTTCTATCAGCTCCGGGTCGATCGTGCCGCAGTTATTCAAAACGATACGCAACTGTTTTGCCAAAACTCCTCCGGCTTTTACCCCGGGTTCTTCACGATGGACGACCCAGTCGTCTATCGCATTACCACCAACAGCGTCCTCGGCAACAATACGGCGAGCCATGTCGGGCTTGACCTGTCCGTACATGATCCGGCGTCCGCCCTGCCGCTGCACCTCCACCAGCACCTCGGCCTCGCACATCCCGGCACAGCCGGTTGCGCGGACTTTAATATCAAGGGCCCGTTCCTTGACAGCACCGGCCTGCAATAACAGCTCATCCTGTATGGCCTGCATTACCGGTCTGCCTCCTGCCGCCAAGCCGCATGTGCCCAGACCTACCAGAACAACGACCTGGCTCGGTTTAAGGGCAAAGGCCTCCCGGCAAGCCTCACGTAAAGTTGGCAGCTGCTCCAGCTTGATTTTATTACTAGTTGTATTAGACATTACCTGAGTACACCTCCCCGGTAACGTTGCGTTTCAGCAGATCATCGACTACCAGCTCTACCGCTTCCGGTGTCAGCTGGCCGTGAACTTCTTGGTCATTTATCGTCATTACCGGCGCCAAACCGCAACAGCCGATGCAGGCAACCCTCTCCACAGTAAAAGAAAGGTCATTAGTGGTATCTTGACCTTCCTTCAAATTGAGCTGTTTCCTAACAATATAGTTGACTACTTCTGAACCCCGGACGTGGCACGCTGTGCCGTCACAGACCTTGATGATATACTTGCCCTTGGGCTCCA
>DMPF01000064.1 GCA_003456095.1 Bacillota bacterium | reverse complement strand
TGCAGCCCTTGACTCCGGCGCGCCGTGACAATATGATCGCCTGGATGGCCGGTCGCAGCGATGGGGAAAATTACGGGGAAATCCTTGTTTACCGTTTTCCCAAAGACCGGGTGATCTTCGGCCCGATGCAGATAGAGACACGTATTGACCAAAACCCGTATATTTCCCAACAGCTGACCCTTTGGGATCAAAGGGGTTCCCGGGCGATCCGCGGCAACCTGCTGGTGCTGCCCGTGGGCGGCTCCGTTCTCTATGTGGAGCCAATCTTCCTGCAGGCAGATCAAAGTCAGCTGCCCGAACTGGTACGGGTGATCGCCGGTTTTGGCGAGACCGTGGTCATGGAGCCTACTCTCGGGGAGGCGCTGATCAGCCTATTCGGGCCACGGGGAGTTGCGCCCGGCGTACCGCCGCAGCCGGAGAGGCCCGCAGTGCCCGGAGCGGTGCCGCCTGCCATTCCTGCTACCGCTCCCGTTCCCGGGACCATGCAGGAGTTGGCCCAACGTGCCCAGCAGCTTTTCAGTGAGGCCCAGACCAAGCAGCGGGCCGGTGACTGGGCCGGCTACGGCCGGGCTCTGGCCGAACTGGAACAGGTTCTGCAGGAACTTGTGCGCAGCAGTGAAGCCGTTTTGCCCGATTGAAGACACCTGCCGATCTTTGGAGAGGATTATTGCCGAATGAAAAAAGAGGTTGATATCTACACCGACGGCGCTTGCCGGGGCAACCCCGGGCCGGGCGGCTGGGCGGCGTTGCTTATTTACGGCAAGCGGGAAAAGGAAATATGCGGCCGCGCTCCGGATACAACAAACCAGCGCATGGAGCTTACCGCTGCCATTGAAGCGCTGAAATGCCTGCGCGTACCGTGTCAGGTAAAACTTCATTCCGACAGCGCCTATTTGGTTAACGCTTTTACCAGAAGCTGGCTGGTGCGCTGGCAGAAAAACGGCTGGAAAACGTCAACCGGCCGTCCGGTGGAAAACCAGGATCTGTGGCGGGAGCTTTTGCAGCTTAGCTGCCGCCATCAGGTAGAGTGGCGCAAGGTGGCCGGTCACAGCAGCAATGAGGGCAACAACCGCTGCGATAGCCTGGCCAGAAAGGCAATCGGCGATGATAACCGGGAGTTGGGAGGTTAAAAGATGTACCCTGTACTGTTGGAGTTCGGCGGTTTTTCCCTGTATGCATACGGAGCAACACTCGCGCTCGCTTTTATCGTGGGTATAATCTGGATGCTGAAAGAGGCGCCGGGAAAAGGCTTTAATACGGACTATCTCTATGAAGCCTATATTATCAGCATCTTCCTGGCTATTGCCGGGTCGCGTATTGCCTATGTAATGCTTAACTGGGAGCTTTATCAGGATGCCCCCCTTTGGCGGACGCTGTTTGCCTGGAGGGGCGGTTTAAGCTTTCACGGCGGCCTCATTGCCGTCTTGCTGGGACTGCTGCTTCACTGTTACTACCGCAGGGTTTCGTTTTTAAAATTAATGGATTTTGGCGCTCCCTTTATCGCCCTTGGCTATGCGATTACGCGCGTTGGCTGTTTTTTGAACGGCTGTTGTTACGGCAATGTTACCGCCGGGCCATGGGGGCTGGTCTTTCCTTTAATCGACGGGCTTCCCCGCCACCCAACCCAGCTTTATGCCGTTTTTGCCGGGCTTGTAATTTTTATGCTGCTCCGCTACCTGCGCCGCTACAGTTTTTTTGACGGCTATATCTTCATATTGTTTTTGATTTTTAATGGAGTTTACCGATTTGTTGTGGAATTCTTCCGTGTCAACGAACCTGCCTGGTGGCTGTTGAGCCAGGCACAGCTGATCTCCCTGTTTATGATCGCGGTGGCACTGATCTTTTTTGCCTGGAAATTCAGAAAACATAATTTCCCTAAGATGAGGTGATTGCTTGTGCATAGCGGTGAGTTTAAAGATATGCTCCCAGGCCTGGGCCTGGATATGGGAACGTTTGCCGTTAAAGGGGTACTGGTGGATGGTGATGATCTGAAAAAAATCTCTGTGTTCACGGCGGGCAATCCCGTGGCGGCAGCGCGGCGCTGTGTCGCCGGGCTGCTTGCGGAATGGACGGGGGCGGAGCTGCGCCTTGGTCTTACGGGAGCTAATGCGCCGCTCCTTGGCAACGCCCTGGAGCAGAAACCGCTGCTGGAGATTGAAGCGCTAAAGGCGGGCCTTGACCATTACGGCCTGGAATGCCAGGCTGTCCTCTCCCTGGGCCATGAAAACATGTATTATCTGGAGATGGATGGGGGAGGGACAGTTACTTTCTTTAACCGCAACGGCCAGTGTGCCGCCGGCAGCGGCGCTTTCTGGTACCAGCAGGCCTCCCGCATGGGCTATAACGACCGGGAGCTTGCGGAGGTGGCCCTGCAGGCGGACAGCCCAGTGAAAATTTCCGGCCGGTGTGCTGTTTTCGCCAAGTCTGATATGACCCATGCCATTAATGAAGGGGCAACCCAGAGTGCCGTATCTGCCGGGATGGCCCGCGCCCTTGCGGAGATGGTGCTAAGCGGGGTGGCGCAGAACCGGATCGGTGACGGAACGCTGCTCACTGCCGGCGGTGTGATCAATAACATAGCGGTGATGAAATACATAAACGAGTACTGCCAAGCACGATCGGTGGAGATTATAGTCCCCCCCGATCATGAATATTTAAGTGCTTTGGGGGCGGCACGCCGGGGCGCGAAGACGGTGACGGCAACAGCATTGCTTGCCATCCTTGATGCCATGCTGGAGGCACGCTACCAGCCGGAAAATCCCCTGCCTCACCTTGAACCGGGCAGAGTGCGCTACATGCCTCCGCTCACCGCGGCGACGCAATACGATCTCAGCACCG
>DMPF01000022.1 GCA_003456095.1 Bacillota bacterium | reverse complement strand
GAGATACCCCGGCCGCGCAGCCTGTCCTCACCGGGCACATTAAGATTACGGGGCTGGATCCCCGTAGCGATAATCACGGTGCGGCTGCGGTACTCCCCCGCGGTCGTTACTAGCTTCTTCCACGCGCCGTCAAATTCCACTGCCACAATGGAGCCGCTGACAATCTTCGCCCCAAAGCGCAGGGCCTGCTGTTCCAGACGCCGGCCGAAATCCATCCCGTTAATCCCCTCGGGGAACCCGGGATAATTGTCAAGCTGTTCTGTTGCGGCAATCTCCCCCCCGCTGAACTTCTCTTCGCAGACAAGCACGCGCAGGTTTGACCTGCTGCCGTAGATAGCCGCCGTAAGACCGGCCGGACCAGCACCCAAAATCAGCATATCGCAGTTGTACTCCTGTTTGTCCAAGCTTTATCCCCTTACCTCCCCGCATAAAATTTTGACTTAAGCCATTTTACCAGATAATCAGGGCAAAAGTAAATACAGTCTGCATTTTTGGGCATTTTTTCGATTTTATGATATAATGAAGAATAAATGATGATTTGCATGGGGAGTGAGCGCATGTACGGTGTAATTCTTGCCGGAGGGAGCGGCAAACTCAGTCTTTTCCAGGAAGCGGCAGCACTGCTGCAGGAAATCGTAAAGGCGGATGCGCTGCTCGTTGTCACCCACCGGGACCATAAGGAGCAAATCGCCCTGCAGCTCGCCGAACTAAAGCTCGATCAAGCGGTTATCCTCGAAGAACCGCTGGCCCGGAACACCGCGCCGGCCATCGGACTCGCCGCCTGGCACCTGGCAAAGTTAGATCCCGGGGCGGTCATGGTCGTTCTCCCCTCCGACCATTACATTACACCGCGTGAGGCTTTTCAGGAGTTGCTGCGCACCGCAGGCCGCCTGGCGGAAAAATACGGCCTCGTCACCTTCGGTATTCGCCCCGGGACTGCGGAAACAGGTTACGGCTACATCAAGTGCGGCGCTGCCCTGCCCGAGGCGGGCTACCGCGTTGCCGCCTTCGTGGAAAAAGCGGAGTTGGAAAAAGCGCGGGAATATCTGGCCGCAGGCAGCTACCTTCGGAATAGCGGCATCTTCGTTTTCAAGGTGGAGCGTCTGCAGGCCGAATACCGCCGCCAGCAGCCCGAGCTGTCCCGGCTGCTGGACGGACTGGATTTCGGGGATAGGGCCGCGTTGGAACAGGTCTACGCACTCATGCCCAAGATCTCTATTGATTACGCGATCTTGGAAAAAGTGCAGGATATTGTTGTGCTGCCGGCAGTATTCACCTTGGGCGACCCGGGAAGCTGGGATGCCTGCTTTGCCCACGAATTTGGCCGTGTACCGGAGCAGGCAGGAGGTGTAGCGGCGCAGGCTTCAAGCCCGGAGGCAACGCAGAGGCCGGAGGCAACGCAGAGGCCGGAGGCAACGCGGCTTTATCAGCGCTGGCTCCACAGCCCGTTTATTGACAGCCGCACCAAAGAGGAACTTCAAGCCCTTGCCGGTAACGAGGCAGAGATCGAAGACCGTTTCGGCGGGGAACTTACCTTTGGCACCGGCGGTATGCGCGGCGTTCTGGGAGCCGGTAGCCGGCGTATGAATATCTACGTTGTGCGGCGGGCCACCCAGGGTTTTGCCGATTATTTAAACGGCAGGTTCGCCGCCGGCACAACAATTAAAGCCATCATTGCCTATGATTCCCGCCGTTTCTCCCGGGAGTTTGCCCTGGAGGCGGCGCTGGTCCTGGCAGCCAACGGCATTAAGTCCCTCCTTTTTCGGGAGATGCGCCCCACCCCCCAGCTTTCCTTTGCCATCCGGGAACTGGGCTGTCAGGGCGGCATCATTATCACCGCCAGCCACAATCCGCCCACCTACAACGGTTTCAAGGTCTATGACGAACACGGGGGACAGATCGTCCCCGCGCGGGCGGAGGAGATTACCGCGGCCATAGATAAAGTGGATTATTTTAACGATGTTAAGCTGCTTACCGGCGCGGAGGCGGCAGTAAAAGGCCTGCTCGTATACTTGGATGAAGAGATGGATCGCCGCTACCTCGAACGGATCAAGACTCTCTCCCTACGGCCGGGCGATGCCGGCATGAACATTGTTTACACGCCGCTGCACGGCACAGGCGCCTTCCTTATCCCCCGCCTGCTAAAGGAGATGGGCTATCAAAAGATACACGTGGTGACGGCCCAGGCCGATCCCGATCCCGACTTTTCCACCGTCAAAGTGCCCAACCCGGAAGAAAGTGACTCTTTTACGCTCGCCATTGCCCTAGCCGCCGCCAAAGACGCCGAGCTAATCCTGGCCACCGATCCCGACGCAGACCGGGTGGGCTGTGCTGTACGCGACCGGGAAGGTGCTTATCACCACCTAAGCGGCAACCAGGTGGGAGCGCTGCTTATCGCCTACCTGCTGGCGCGCCTCCAGGGAAGAAATACCCTCCCATCGAACGGCGTGATCATCAAGTCTATCGTTACCGGCAATCTGGGCAGGGAAATTGCCACAGCCTACGGCGTTCCCACAGTAGAGACCCTAACCGGCTTCAAATTCATCGGGGAAAAGATCAGGGAGTATGAGGAGACAGGGGAGCGCCGTTTTCTCTTCGGTTACGAGGAGAGTTACGGCTATCTTGCCGGCACTTTTGTAAGGGATAAAGACGCGGTTATCGCCTCGGCCCTCATCGCCGAGATGACGGCATATTACCGGCAAAAGGGGAAAACTCTGCTGGAAGTCCTGGACGAGCTTTTTCGGAAGTACGGCTATTACCGGGAAGAGCTGATCTCCTTGGTGTTGCCGGAACAGCAGCCGGCAGACAAACTGCTCCACGCTTTCGTCGACACAGACCTGCGGGAGATCGCCGGGCTAAGGATCGCCGAAGTAAGGGATTACCGGGTGGGTAAAGCCCGGGACCCCTGGACAGAAAAAGAGCACGTCCTCTCCCTGCCCCTTTCTGATGCCGCTTATTTTGCCCTTGCGGACGGTTCTTGGTTCTGCGTCCGCCCTTCCGGCACGGAACCAAAGGTTAAAGTTTACTTTGCCGTACAGGCAGACAGTGCCGCGGCGGCGGCAAAAAAAATGGATGCCCTGAAAGAAGAAGTCCTGCAAAAAATCAGGGACGGGTACATATTTTAAAAAGCTGATGCTCACGGGATGCTGATGGTCCGATTGCCCAAAGCGTTTAATTGTGATACAATGGGAAAAAATTGGGCGGCTGATGCTCTGGCCGCATATTGAAGGAGGCAATCTTCATCATGAAAGAAAAGGTACTGGAAGTACTGCAAAAAATCCGTCCCGCGCTGCAGGCCGATGGCGGAGATGTCGTCCTTGTTGACGTTGGAGCGGATGGAATCGTTAAAGTGAAGCTGACCGGCGCCTGCGGCAGCTGCCCCATGTCCATGATGACATTGAAGAACGGTATTGAAAGAATGCTCAAGCAGGAGATCCCCGAAGTAAAAGAAGTAGTCCAGGCTTAATTTAAGGTGTTGGTGACAGGTGACATAAGGTGACAAGAGAACCGTCCCCTGTCACCCATTAGGGAGTGTCTGCAATGGGAGGACGCAGGGCGAAAATTTTATTAATTCTCTTTGGTATCCTGGGGGTGGCTTTGCTGTTT
>DMPF01000026.1 GCA_003456095.1 Bacillota bacterium | reverse complement strand
AAGGCTGTCTTCATTAAAATCAATCACAAAGTTTCAGGAGGTGGATCTGTTGATCTCGTTGGTCAGAGCAAAAAGAGGGCAGGCAATCCTGCTCGCAGGCACGGTGCTGCTGATGCTGGCGGCGCCGCGCAGTGTTTCCGCCATGCACATCATGGAGGGCTTTCTGCCCTGGGGTTGGTCCCTTTTTTGGACGGCTGTGAGTATTCCTTTCCTATTGCTCGGCTTTCGGTCCCTTGGCAGGATCATGAGGCTGAATCCCGAATACAAGATGCTGCTGGCGCTGGCCGGTGCTTTTATCTTCGTCGTCTCCGCACTGAAGCTGCCTTCTGTTACGGGCAGTTGTTCCCACCCCACCGGTGTTGGCCTGGGGACTATCCTTTTCGGCCCGCTGGCGATGACTGTCCTTTCCAGTATTGTCCTTATCTTCCAGACACTCCTGCTCGCTCACGGCGGCATTACCACCCTGGGCGCCAATATTTTTTCCATGGGCATTGCCGGTCCCCTCGCTGCATTTGCCGTTTACCTGCTGGCGCAAAAGACCGCGCTGCTCCGCCCCATTTCCATTTTCTTGGCCGCATTTACAGCCAGTATCGCAACTTACCTGGTAACATCGCTGCAGCTGGCCCTTGCCTTTCCCATGGAAGCAGGCGGCGCAGCCGCTTCCATGGGTAAGTTTGCCGCCATCTTCGCCGTCACCCAGATTCCCCTTGCCGTCACAGAAGGCATTTTGACGGTAATTATCTTTAACCTTCTCTACAGTTACAGCGGCCAGCTGTTGGCCGCATTGCTGAAGCGGCAGAAGGAGGTGCATCTGCATTGAAAAAATGGGCTTATCTATTGCTACTTTGTATCGTTGTGCTGCTGGTGATCACCCCTTTGATCCTTAATCCCGGCGCCGAGTTTGGCGGAGCCGATGGTATGGCTGAGGAGATCATCCTGACGATTAACCCCGCTTATGAACCCTGGCGGGAGCCCATCTGGGAACCCCCCAGCGGCGAAATTGAGAGCATGCTTTTCACCCTGCAGGCTGTCGTTGGCAGTCTGGTTATAGGCTTTTTCCTGGGGAAATTAAGCGCACGCCACAAAAGCAGCGGGGAAAAAGTCAAGGCGGGGAACGCATAGGGGTTATTTCGTAATGCTAAAGGGGTTTCTTTAATGTTCATGCTGGACTGGTACGCCCATCACAGTAAGCTGAGGTTTGCACACCCCGCGGAAAAAGCGTCGTTTGTCTTACTTTGCCTGGGGCGGATGGCCTCCGGTGACTTGGAAGCAATTTCCCTGGCCATTGTTCTGCTGCAAAGCATCATAATTCTGTTTTACCTGCGCATTAAGCCGCGCTTTTATGTTAAGTTGCTGCTCATGCCCCTTGCCTTTCTAATACCCGGTTGTCTGGCTGTGGCCCTGGAAACAATCCCGGCCCAAGCCGGCGCCATGCTGATTATGCCTCTTGGCTCCCTGACCTTAGGTGTCAGCCACGACAGCCTTTCCCTGGCTGTAAACATTTTGCTCCGTTCCCTGGCCTGTGTAAGTGCCCTCTATTTCCTGACACTTACCACCACCTTCACCCAGTTGGGGTGGCTGCTGCGCAAGGCCAAAATACCCGCCGGCGCAGCAGAGCTGGCACTGTTGACCTATCGCTTCATTTTTGTGCTGGCTGACACTGCCCACAGTATTTACACGTCCCAGTCAACGCGTCTCGGTTACTCATCCTGGCGCAATACCCTCAGGTCGCTGGGATCACTGGCAGCGGGTCTGCTGATTAAATCATTGGACCGGTCCCGTTTGATGTATGCGGCGCTTCTTTCGCGCTGCCATGAAGGAGCGTTTCCTTCCCTGGAGATGCACTATCGTTTTTCTTTGCGCAATTGGCTGCTTATCGGGGGGGTTGCGGCCGCTTTGCTGGCTCTTTCCCGCATACCCCCTTTCTTTTAATTTCCCTTATTTCCATTGTTGGGGGCGAAATATTGGGCAGTAACATTATCGAAACGAAGGGGATCGTTTTTACCTATGCGGACGGGACCAAGGCCCTTTCAGAGCTAACCCTCACGCTTCCCGCGGGAAAAAGGATCGCCGTGCTGGGGGCCAACGGCTCAGGTAAAACCACTCTCTTTCTCTGTTTAAACGGTATCCTGCGCCCGCAAAAGGGGGAGATCTTCTTTGCGGGCGAACGGCTGCGATACGATAAAAAATCACTGCACCGGCTGCGCAGCAAGCTGGGCATCGTCTTTCAGGACCCGGAGGTCCAGCTTTTTGCGGCGAATGTACAGCAGGAAGTGGCTTTTGGCCCGTTAAATTTGGGGCTACCTGAAAAAGAAGTGCGGCGGCGGGTGCGGCAAGCCCTAACATTGACAGGCATGACGGGACTTGAGGAGAAGGCTACCCATATGCTGAGCTACGGCCAAAAGAAACAGGCAGCCATCGCTTCTGTCCTGGCAATGGAACCGGATGTGCTGATCGGTGATGAGCCCACCGCCTGGCTGGATCAGTCACACGCCGGCAAGGTGATGGAGCTTTTCCACAAGATCAGCAAGCAGGGTACTACCGTGATTATCTCCACCCATGATACGGACCTGGCCTTCAGCTGGGCGGAAGAGATAATTCTCCTGGGAAATGGCAAATTGTTGGGCATAGGCCCTGCCGAAGCGGTCTTTCTTGATAAAGGGCTGTTAACAGCAGCGGGCCTGAGCCGTCCCCTCTTGCTGGAGATTTTTATTCTATTAAAAGAGAGAGGCCGCGTGACAAATGAAGTACCCGCGCCGCGGACACTTGAGGCGCTAGCCTGCCTGATTAAGGAGTGATTTTTTTGCCGCTTGTGCTCGTCGGAGTAAATCATCGGCAGGCAGAGCTTGCACTGCGTGAAAAAATTTCCCTGCAGGAAAATGAGATTCCGCTAGCGTTGCGGTATTTTCTTGAGGATAAGGGCATTGCGGAATGTTTTCTCCTCTCCACCTGCAACCGCACCGAACTCTACGCCATCTGCGCGGGCAATGATGAGCTGCCGGCAAGGTTCCTCGGTTTCTTCCATGATGTTAAGAAACACCCTCCCGACAGTGCCCTGCTACAAGCCCTTTACGTGCGCCGGGAGGAAGAGGCGGTAAGGCATCTTTTCGCCGTGAGCTGCGGCCTTGATTCCATGGTCCTAGGAGAAACACAGATCCTTGGGCAGGTAAAGGAAGCTTATCATAGCTGTCAGGCGGCGGGGGCCACAGGGGCATATCTGCACAGCCTTTGTCAGAAAGCCCTGGCTACGGGCAAAAAGGTGCATACCCTCACCGCGCTGGGGCAGCATGCCGTCTCTTTCGGCTACGCGGCGGCGGCGGTGGCCCGGCTTATTTTCAGCTCCCTGCAAAACCACACCCTCATGGTTATCGGCACAGGGGAAATGGCCAAATTAACATTACAAAATCTTTTTGCCATGGGAGTGCAGGAAGTTATTGTGGTCAGCCGTCACCGGGAAAGGGCTGCAACCCTGGCCGGGCGGTTTCAAGGGAAGGTGCTCCGGCTGGGCCGCCTCGCTGGGGAACTGGCCAAGGCGGACGTGGTCATCTGCGCCACCCAGGCCCCCCATTATGTTATTACCGCAGAACGCCTGCGCCAACAGCGCCAAAGGGGAAAACAAGAGGGCAAACCCCTGCTGCTCATCGACCTGGCGGTGCCGCGCAATGTCGATCCTGCCGTGGCAAGCCTGGAGGGAGTGTACCTTTACAATTTGGATGATCTGCAGTCGATTATTAATGAAAATTTAAAGGTTCGGGAAAATGAAGCCCTAAAAGCACAGGATATTGTGGAGACGCAGGTGAGGGAATTTCTGTGCTGGTACCGGCGCCAGCGGGCCATTCCGATCATCGCCGGCCTGCGCCGTAAAACAGAGCAGATCCGCCAGGCCAAACTGGCACAATTCAACACCGCCGCCCTATCCGCCCGTGAGCAGCAGCTGGCGGACAAGCTGACCCGCAGCCTGGTAAACACCCTGCTTAACGAGCCGATCATGGCGCTAAAAGATCTTTGCCTGCAGGACGATTATGCCACAGCTGAAAAGTACGCCCGGCAAATCTTCGGGTTGGAGCCCCAAGATACAGAAGATCCAAAGGAAAACAGGAGTAATGAATAATAATAATGAAGTGGTCTTTCATTGTGTCCCGAAATTTTTTTGGAGCAGGAGCAGGACGATGAGGGCAAGCACCTCCATTAGCTCGTTAACCGCGCCAAGGAGGTCGCCGGTCATGCCTCCCACCCGGCGTGCCAGGTAAGCTGCCAGCAGCACCGCTCCCAGCAGCACTGCTCCGCATAGGATCAATCCTGCCGTTTGGAGTAAATAGTAAGATAATGCCAGGGTAACAGCGGAGGCAAAAAGGAGTTGCCATTTTCCCAGGGATGCAGTGAATCTGCCCAAACCATGAGAGCGGGCATAGGGGTGGATGGTGGCGGCATAGACAATACTCCAGCGTCCCAATACGGGAAAGAGGAGCAGCGCCGCGGTCCTGGCAGCCGGGGAGATCTGACCCAGGAGTATTATTTTGGCCAGCAGGACCAGTATGCCGGCAGCCACAGCGTGGGAGCCTACGCGGCTGTCTCGCATGATCTCCAGCATCTGTTCCCGCGGCCTGCCACTCCAGATGCCGTCGGCCGTATCCATCAGCCCGTCCAGGTGCATATTCCCCGTAAGCAGGACCAGCAGGGTTACGGCAGCCAGATCCGCCACAGGCGCAGCAGCAAAACGGGCCACCAGGAGGTGCAGTAATACGGCTGCCCCCCCCAGCAGCAGCCCCACCAGGGGATAATAAGCCATGGAACGGGCCAGCTGCCGTTCCGTTACCGCGCAGCGCAGGGGCACCGGGATGCGGGTGAGAAATTGCAGTGCCAGCAGAAATTCCACCAGTTCATTTCACCACCAAAAATGTGGATCAAAAAACCCTCCTCCCGGAAACACCGGGATAACGGAGGGTTATATGCTTATGGAGCGGGTGATGGGAATCGAACCCACGCGACTGGCTTGGGAAGCCAGGGCTCTGCCATTGAGCTACACCCGCCTGATTTCCAAGTAACGTTCCAGCTTGCGTTTGACGCGCTGCAGGGCGTTGTCGATTGATTTAACATGCCGGAAGAGTTCAACAGCGATCTCCTGGTACGATTTACCATCCAGGTAGAGCATCAGCACCCGCCATTCCAGCTCGCTAAGAATCTCCCCCATTTTAAACTCAATATCGTTATATTCCTCCCGGTTAATCATCAATTCTTCCGGGTCGGTTATCTTCGCCCCCGCCAGGATATCCAGGAGCGTACGATCGGAATCATCGTCGTAAATGGGCTTGTTGAGCGACACATAGGAGTTAAGAGGTATATGTTTTTGACGGGTGGCGGTTTTAATGGCGGTAATGATCTGGCGGGTGATACACAGCTCCGCGAAGGCACGAAACGAGGAGAATTTATTTCCTTTAAAATCCCGGATCGCCTTATATAAACCAATCATTCCTTCCTGGATGATATCTTCCCGATCCGCACCGATTAAAAAATAAGAGCGCGCCTTTGCCTTAACAAAGTTCTTATACTTGTTAATCAGATATTCCAGGGCGATGCAATTGCCATCTTTGGCTTCACCGGCTACATCCTCATCACTTTTACTTGTGCACTCCTCGAGCTTGACGAGGTCCATTTCCAAACATGTCCCGTCGTTCTCCCGCAACTCATGTGCCATTAATACCACAAGCATCACCTCCATTATCGCTAGGAAATATCATTACCGTTGCTATTATATCCTAAGCTTGTATACGCGTCAAGCCATTCCGAACTGTTGAATTCTGAATTATTGTTAAGGATTCACAGGTATAATTTTCCAGAAATGCAGGATGCAGGATGATTATTTTGTATATTTGTCCGCTACTTTGCTTGCACCGTAAGAATCGGGCTTGATGCGGGCATCAAAACCGCTGCCGATAACCATGCCTACCACCTCGCGGATCAGTTCTTTTGTGTCACCCGCTTCACCCACATCAAGGTGGATCTCCACATCAAGCTGGGCATAACCGTTTTCCGCCAGCAAGGCGGAAAAACGGCCGGCAACATCCAGGCTTAAGGATGCCTCAAAAAAAATACGCTGCCTTAAACTTTCCAGGAAGCGTCTTTGCTCGCGGTAAAAGTAATAACGGCCGCCTTTGCCCACGCGGTGGATAATGATGGCCGCAACAAAGGTGGTCTCTTTATCGTGATGCGTCTGGGAATCGGTACCGATAATCAGTTTATATTTTTCTTTAGGGTGTTCCCGGACAAACGCAATAATATCAGCAAAAGTTTCCTGTAAAGTCAGCTTTCCCTTGGATGGGCTGGTAAAAAACATCCCTACTCCTTCTTCCCCTTTTTAGTACAATCATTGTTTCACACTCCTCGTTCGCAAGGGCATAATCATCAGGGAAGGAAAATAAACGACAAAACCCTTCTTTAATTATAAAGTAATTCCGCCATTTTTGCAAACTCATC
>DMPF01000061.1 GCA_003456095.1 Bacillota bacterium | reverse complement strand
ACAATATAGAAACAATTAAAAAATTTTTTGGCTATACAATAAACACGGAGAAAGGAAAACCGACAAACTCAGAATTTGTTGCTCTTGTGGCTGACCGCATCCGCATAAAAAATAAAAAATATGAATACAAGATACTCTAGCTAGCATGAAATGATGAAACAAGATATACTCGCATATTTCCGGGATAACCCGGGTATATTTATTTTTATGACACTGGTAATCATTGCCGGTGTAGCTTGTGGCGCATTACTGGTCAGATTTTTGGATGAAGGACCTTTGCAGGAAATAACAGTAACATTAAACCGCTTTTTTGCTGACTTGAAAGAAGAAGAGAATAATTTTCTGACAGCACCTGAACTGCTCCGGGTCTCCTATTATCGAAATGGTGCCTTGTTGTTGTTAATATGGGCCTTAGGTTTTTTTTCTGCAGGCTTTTCTCTATCTGAGCCTGAAAAAAGATCCCTTTATCATCCAGTATTGTTTTTTCATGGCAGCCGCTGTATTTATGGCGTTAATTGGCGGACTGATGGAGGCATATATTACTCCGGTGTTTATGCGTTTCGTCCTGCCAATTCTTTAATTGTCAAAAATATAATACCAAAAAGGAGAGGTTTTTTCTCCCCGGTGTGGAATAATTTTATTGATATTGCATTATTTTAACCTAAGGGGATATTTCTGGATGGAAAATTTCCTACGGGATTTTATTTATTATTTATCCGTTGAAAAGGGGTTGGCAGCAAATACGCTTGATGCGTACGGGCGTGATTTAAAAAAATACCTGGATTATTTGCAGGAACAAGGGATTAAGCTACTGGAAAAAACCGGCCGGGAAGAGATCTTTCATTTTCTTGCAGCGCAACAAAAGAACGGGCTGGCCCCTGCCTCCGTTACACGTTGTCTTGCTGCCGTACGTTCATTTTATCAATTTCTTTTAAAAGAACAGCTAATTGAGGTTAATCCTGCCAAAGAACTGGAAACCCCCCGTTCAGATAAATATCTACCCCAAGTTCTTTCCTTTAGCGATGTGGAATTGTTGTTGGAGCAACCGGAATGCAGCAAAATTGGAGGCCGACGGGACAAGGCCATGCTGGAAATTCTTTATGCTACTGGCATCAGAGTATCGGAGCTTGTTTCGTTAGATGTAAATGATGTGAATATTAAAATGGGGTTTCTGCGCTGTGAAGGAAAAGGAAGCAAGGAAAGGATAATTCCTTTGGGTTCCACTGCCATAAAAAGCCTTATGGAATATCTTAAGCACAGCAGGGCCGTTTTGCAAAAACATCGCGAAGAAAAGGCCTTATTTCTTAATGCTCAGGGAAAGCGTCTAACTAGGCAGGGTTTTTGGAAGATCTTAAAAAAATACTCCCGTAAATCCGGGATTAACGGAGAGATTACTCCCCATACCCTGCGGCATTCTTTTGCCACACATCTCCTGGAGAACGGGGCGGATTTGCGTTCCGTACAGGAGATGTTGGGACATGCCGATATCTCCACCACGCAGATTTATACACATCTGACCAGACAAAAAATTAAGGATGTATACAACCAGACACACCCGCGAGCTTGAGTATTTGCAGTTAAAAAATTAACAATCAGGGATGATAAAAAATATACATGGAGATGAAAAGGGTATTCATTGTAGTCCTGGATGGCGCCGGTGTGGGATCACTTCCGGACGCGCGAACATATGGTGATGAGGGAAGCAATACTTTGGGTCATATTGCTTCACTTTATAAAAATTGGTGTCTTCCCAATCTTCTTTCCCTCGGGTTGGGTAAAATCGTTGATATTCCTGTCACAGTGACCCGGCTTCGGGGTGCCTTCGGTAAAATGACCGCACGTTCTCCGGGGAAAGATACAACATCCGGGCACTGGGAGCTGGCTGGACTTGTGCTGGATAAACCTTTCCCTGTTTATCCCAGTGGGTTTCCCCTGGAGCTGATCGCTGCCTTTGCAAAAGCAATTGGCCGTGGTGTGCTGGGCAATGTTAGCGCATCGGGCACGGAGATTATCGGCCGTCTGGGTGAAGCGCACCTGCGAAGCGGTTTTCCCATTGTCTATACTTCAGCAGACAGTGTTTTCCAAATAGCCGCACATGAAGAAGTAGTTAGCCGCGAGCTGTTGTACCGTTGGTGCAGTATTGCCCGCGAGGAAATTCTTACCGGAGAACACGCGGTAGGAAGGGTTATCGCTAGACCGTTTATCGGTAAACCGGGAAATTTTCAGCGCACCGGAGGCCGTAAAGATTTTTCTCTTGTTCCTCCGGGAAAGACCATTCTTGAACGGTTACAGGAAAAAGGTTTTCAGGTATGGGCAGTCGGCAAAGTAAAAGATGTATTTGCTGCCCGTGGGATTACACACCATCTTGAGGCAGCAGGCAACAGGGAGATTATGGCAAGGCTACGCTTTGCCCTCTCTGCTAAATTCAGAGGTATTTTGTGGGCCACGCTTGTTGATTTCGATATGCTTTACGGCCACCGCAATGATGTCAATGGATTTGCCCGGGCTATGGAGGAATTTGATATATTCCTTGGCGGCATGATCGAAAATTTAAGTGAGGGGGATTTTCTCTTTATTTCTGCGGATCATGGCTGTGACCCCACCTTTCCGGGAACGGATCATACAAGAGAATATGTCCCCATACTTGCTTACACTCCTGGAATTAACATAAAAGATCTTGGCATACGGGATACATTTGCGGATATGGCTGCCACTATCGCTGAGCTCTTTCATTGTAAGGAGCTTACAGCAGGGCAAAGTTTTGCTTTAGAACTTTTTGGGAGGAGTGAGCATCCAGCGTGAAAGCTCTGGATCTTATTACGAAGAAAAGAGACGGGCAAAGTCTGTCTGTAGCGGAAATTAATTTCCTGGTACAGGAATATAATAGTGGAGTTATTCCTGATTATCAAATGGCTGCTTTGCTGATGGCAATTTATTTCCAGGGTTTAAGCAATAAAGAAACAAGCGCACTTACTGCAGCCCTGGCCATGTCCGGGGAAAATATTGATTTTTCTTCGCTTGGCAAGATTGTTGTGGATAAACACAGCAGCGGCGGAGTTGGCGATAAAGTGACCCTTATCTTGACGCCACTGGTCGCTGCGGCCGGTGTACCGGTAGCAAAGGTTTCGGGACGGGGTTTGGGATTTTCCGGAGGCACTATCGATAAGCTGGAGAGTATTCCTGGTTTTAGTGCTGCCTTGACAACAAAACGTTTTATGAAACTTGTTAGTGAGAATAACCTTGCAATTATGGTTCAAACGGAAAACCTTACTCCTGCAGAAGGGAAATTATATGCGCTGCGTGATGTTACCGGAACGGTGGAAAATATCTCGCTGATTGCCGCTTCAATTATGAGCAAAAAAATTGCAGGTGGAGCCGGGGCAATTTTGCTTGACGTCAAAACGGGCAGAGGTTCATTTATGCAAAGCAGAGACGAGGCCTTTCACCTTGCCGAAATTATGGTGCGTATCGCCAATGATATGCAAAGGCGCGTAGTTTCTGTGGTTACCGATATGAGCCAACCGCTGGGCTATGCGGTGGGAAACTCACTGGAGGTTAAAGAAGCCCTGGCAGTTTTACGTGGTGAAGGTCCGCCTGATGTAAAGCAGATCTGTCTTGTGCTGGGAGGGTATATGCTGGCCCTTACCGGGCGGGTTAGGAATCCGGATGAGGGACAAGAGGAGCTGGCCCGCTTCCTGGAAAATGGTGCAGGGTTGGAGAAATTCAGGCAGATGGTTATATCTCAAGGCGGGCGTGCAGAATGTCTGGAAGATCCGTCGCTGCTACCCCAGGCTGCTTACCATGCCGAGGTGTTTGCCTCCCAAGGCGGTTATTTAAGAGAAATTGATGCCCGAAAAGTAGGAAATGTGGCCCTTTTGCTTGGAACAGGCAGAACATACAAAGGGGAAGAGATAGATCCTGCCGCAGGTGTGCTGCTGAATTATAAAGTGGGTGACCGGATAGCGCAGGGAGATCTTTTGGCAACCATCTATAGCAACAGGGAAGGAGCATGTAATTCTGTTTGCCGTGATTTGAATAATGCTTTTTCTATCGGGGAAGAAAGGGTGGAGCCTGCTTCCCTCATACATGGCGTGGTACCTCCATTTCCAAGTTAAAATGCTCTACCTCAAACGAAAGTGAAAAAAATTTTCCGGCCAGCATTACTAAAATTATGACCATTTTACTGGCTCTGGAAGCATTGGATGTAGAAAAAGCCACTTTTTCTCAGCTGCTGCGCCGTTACCTTAACTTCTGGGTGACTTTCGGCCGAAAAAAATAAAAAGGATGAAGCCCATAAGGGGCTTTTTTTTGCAGGTAATAAATGATAGATGCAGAATTGTTTGCCAATAAACTTGATAAAGGGCCTAAAGGAGGATATACCCGGTGCAAGTTAAATTAATCAGGCGAAAAAATGGTCTTGTCGTTCGTCTGAATGGGGAACTGGACCACCATACAGCGACTGTTTTTCGGGAAGTGATCGATAAAGAGCTGTCAAAGAATTTAGTGCACAATCTGGTGGTGAACTTTGAAAACCTGACCTTTATGGACAGTTCGGGCATAGGAGCTATCCTGGGGCGTTACCGGCAGGTAAAGGCCAAAGGCGGAAAAATGGTTTTTTGTGGTTTGAGCGAGCATATCAAAAAGATTATGCAATTGGGGGGGCTGCTGACAATTATTCCAGTTTGCAGTGATGAAAACAAGGCACTGGCAAGCTTGCTTTGAACGCAGGGCAACATTGATGAGGAGGTGTTCACTGGCTGCTTTTTATATAGCCAGGAGACCGGATGAACTACATGAAGATGGAAATACCGGCAAGATCTGAAAACGAGAGCTTTGTTCGGGTAGTAGTAGCTGCTTTTGCGGCACGTCTTGACCCTACCCTGGAAGAACTAAATGAAGTTAAAACAGCTGTTTCCGAAGCAGTAACAAATTGTATTATTCATGCCTACGATAATATAGAAGAAGGTATCATTATGATTACGGTGTCATTGGACGGCAACAAATTGTCTTTGGAAATTGAGGATTATGGTAAAGGAATTATGGACATTGAACAGGCCAGAGAACCCCTTTACACCGAAAAACCGGAGCTGGAGAGAGCAGGCATGGGTTTTTCCATTATGGAAAATTTTATGGATGAATTATTTGTTGAATCGGTACCAGGAAAGGGGACCCGGGTAACGATGATCAGAACTTTGGGTAAAAAACACACCTGGGATAGCCATTAAGGAGTAAAGGACAATGGATCGGGAGAAAAAAAACGCTCAAGAAGCCCGGGATAAACTGATAGTAGAAAATCTGCCCCCTGGTCCGGCATATAACCGCCAGATTTGCCCGGGAAGATACGGATATGGATGATCTGTTCCAGGAAGGGTGTATTGGTCTTATTAAAGCCTTGGAAAGCTATAATCCGGAACGCGGAATAAAATTCTCCACTTATGCGGTTCCTTTTATGCTTGGGGAAATACGTTTAATGGGTTGTAGAAAAAACGGGCGAGCAGAATCTCTTCCTGAAAAAAGGACGGTTCTGCTCGCTTTTTACCTGATATAAATCCCCTTGAATAAAAACTATTCCCTTTCCTTTTTGCCATTGTTATTTTATGGTATAATAGCCAAAGGCAGCAGGCTTAACAGGGTGGGGATAGCAGGCAATGGCCATAATATCCGGTGATAATTTTTCGCGTAAAGCGGAAACACTCCTGTACCTTTTGGGCTATGAGGCAGAAAAGTTATCATATAAAGTTTATGCTGTGGGAAAATTTGTGCGTGAACTGCTGCTCGGAAAAGAAAGCTGGAGAATTGGCCTTCTATTAGATGGAGATGTCGTGCTTTATACCCGAAGCCTTAAGTATAAACTGTCCGGCAAAACACAATGCTGCGAGAAACTGGGGACGGCGAGTATAAGCTTGCCCGATTCTTTTAAGCTGGAGATATCCACATTAAGAAATAATTATTATCTCTATGCCGGTGCTCAGCCTGCATCTCCACAGGCATCGCTTAAAAATGAACTTTATAAGAAAGATTTTTCCATTAATACAATGGCCATGGAGTTAAATCCTGGTAATTTCCGTTACCTCTTTGATTATTTTGGTGGGGAAAAGGATTTGGCTCAGGGGACAATCAGGGTCCTTTACAGCCTCAGTTTTGTCGATGAACCCTTACGCCTGCTGCGAGCTTTACGCCTGGAGCAGAAGTATGGTTTCAAAATAGATGATGAGACATACAAGCTGATGCGCAATGCGATTGCCGGCAAAGTGCTGCACAAGTCCAGCAAAGAAGGTATCGGCCGCGAGCTGAAGCTTATCCTGAGCGAACCTGCGCCATGGATGATATTGGAACGGCTTCAGGAAATGGGATTGTGGCAGTATGTTTTCTCCAGGCTTCCTTTTAATAAAGACATGATTATGCGTTTGCAGCGCCTGGAACGGTTACGCGGCTGTCGCCTTGAAGGCAAACATCCATTACGCTATAATAGCTTTGTTATTATTCTTTGTGGCCTGTTTTACGGCCTTCCCCTGCATGAGATACATTGTCTGAGTCATCGGTTGCGTTTGAAAAGAGACGAGCGTATATTATTAATTGAACTGATGGAAACGGTTATGCCTTTCCCCGGAGTTCCGGAAGGAAATAAAGAAGAAGCTGAGGAACGGCTTATTACTTTACTGGAGAGACAATGTTCAAGGGAAGAAGGTGTAACGAGAGAAAATGTTTCTCTTTGATAATCCGGAGGAATTTTTGTGGCGTATTCCAGCCCTTTTAATCGCCATTACTTTTCATGAGTACGCACATGCCCGTATGGCATATGCTTGGGGAGATCCCACAGCAAAACTGCAGGGCCGCTTAACTCTTAATCCCATTGCCCACCTCGATCCGCTTGGCACATTGATGCTTTTGGTTGCCCATTTTGGTTGGGCAAAGCCTGTTCCCATTAATCCAGTGAATTTTCACAATCAGCGCCGTGGCCTTTTCTGGGTTTCTTTGGCGGGACCGGCTATGAACCTGTTAATCGGCTTTACAGCCATTTATCTGTTACTGAGTCTCCAGGAAATTGGTCCTGCACTCCATGCATTGATGTACAATATAGTAATATTTAATGTTTTTCTGGCTGTTTTCAACATTGTACCCCTGCCGGCTTTGGACGGCTCAAAAATCCTTGCTTCGCTTTTACCACGACAATACCTGA
>DMPF01000114.1 GCA_003456095.1 Bacillota bacterium | reverse complement strand
GGGGAGCCATATATCAATTTCCGGGCGATAATCAAGGCCGTCGGCAATTTCAGCGCCGCGGCTTCCCGCCAGCGAGTGGGGTTTCATACGGCCGCTGAAGATAAAATCCTGCTCATAAAAAGCGTCAGTGGAAAAGACTACGGGCCAATCCTGCCCCCGGAACATCCTGATTAATTGATTAATGGGCGCAATGATCCGCGTGGCAAAAGGCGTAATGGGAAGAGGATGCTCAGAATCCATATTGTCCTTCACCATGTCGATGATCAACAGGGCTGGCTTCTCTTTGGCTGCATTTTTCATATTATTTACCTCCGGTTTATATAGTAATATTCTATCACGCATGTCAATCTGCGGCCAGGTTTTATCTGCGTAACCATACACCACGGGAAATGCTTTTTCGTAATTTTATTCTTTATCCTGGGGATAATAAGTTTCTACCGGATTACTTTTTTGGATTTAAGGAGGGGCATAAAATTTGCCATTTTGGGAAGGTCAGGCAAGTTGCAGAAAAACAATTTAAATAAAACATGGCTCTTTGAACAGCTGCGAAACCTGGGTATCACAGATGAAAATGAAGTATTCGCGGCGATTTTGGATACGCAGGGCCGTTTTTATGTAAGCAAAAAAACCAGATAAATGCCTAACCCTTTGGCTTAAAAAGCAGGGCCGCGAGAAAGGCAAAAATAATCGCGGCGGAGATGCCGGCGCTGGTCACTTCAAAGATACCGGTGAGCACCCCCAGCAGGCCGGTTTTTTTCCGCTTCCTGCAGGGCCCCTTTGACCAGGGCGTTACCGAAGCTGCTGATCGGGATGGATGCACCCGCTCCGGCGAATTTAATCAGTGGTTCATAAAGCCCGAGGCCCCCCAGTACGGCGCCGGAAACTACCATGGTCACGGTCATATGGGCGGGGGTGAATTTACAGATGTCCATTAAAATCTGTCCAACTACGCAGATAGCTCCACCCACCAGAAAGGCAATAATAAATTGCTCCATTAACATACTCCTCTTATGCATGCTGCTCATTTTCAATTACTTTCAATTACTTTCAATTACTACGGCATAGGCGACACATGGAATGCTCTCCTTTTGCTGGAAGGAAAGGGGTGAGAGCAACGCCCCGGTCGCCACCACCAAGATCTTTTGCAGTTCACCACGGTACATGCGGTTGAACAGGTGACCATAAGTTACCACGGCGGAGCTGGAGCAGGCTTCAAAATCCCCAGGTAAGGAATGGCCATGGTGCGGGCAGTAAAGCTGCTGGAGATTATCTGGTTGCTCAGGTCCCCGCTCAAAAAAAACTGCACCTCTTCTTTTTTCTTCCCCCCTTTTTCCAGCGCCCGGTGGCAGGCGTCTTCAAGCAGCTTTTTTTCCGCCTTCTCGTAGCTGTCCTGCCCCGCCCGGAAATCGTCGTGCAAAATGTCAAAATCACCGGCCAGAGCCCCTTTGCCTTCGAAGGGGCCGACTGCGGTGGCAGACGCCAGGTTACGGGGCGGGAGGGAAATGCCCAGCTCTGCTGTCCCTGCAACATCTAGATCCCACCCAACATATTGAGCACAACTACAATTATGCCGATCGCGAAAGCAGAAAATACGCCATAGGTAATTACGGGGCCGGCTATTTTAAACATATTTCCCCCCACCCCTAAAACGAACCCTTCGCTGCGATGATCCAGGGCCGCCGCGGTCAGGGTGTTGGCGAAGCCGGTAATAGGAATAATGCTGCCACTGCCGCCAAATTGGGCGATATGGTCGTAAACACCCAGCGCGGTGAGAATCACCGCCAGGATGATCATGGTGGCTATGGTGGGATCGGCGGCTGCAGTCTCGGTAAACCCGAAAAAGGTCATGAAGAACCACTTGACTACCTGGCCGATAATGCATATAACGCATCCTACCAGGAAAGCCTTGAGGCTGTTTTTCAATACCGGCCTTTTAGGCTCGCGTTTTTTGACAAAAGCCTGATATTCTTGTTGAGGCAGGGTTAATTTTATCTTCTTCTGCGCAGACAACGATCACGGCTCCTTTCTCGCGTGGCGGATATGGTTTGTTTTAACCTAGCCGCGGTGGTCATTGATTTTTATCCCCCGATGATATTATCTTTTTATCACCTGGTTTTTATACGGCCTATCTGAATTCAGGTTTATGTTAACATGAAAAGGAAAACGCCGTCAGCTTCAATAGCTGCGGCGTTTGAGTGGTGCACCTGGCAGGATTCGAACCTGCGGCACCCGGATTAGGAATCCAGTGCTCTCTCCCCTGAGCTACAGGTGCATATTGCGCAAAAACAATATGTTTCCGCGCTAATTATATCTTCTTTCTCAACTGCTTTCAAGCCCTGCCGTGTCAAATCCGTGTCAAATCCGTTAAGCTATTAACAGTATAAACAACTTGCTTTTTATAAGGATCTATGCTATATTCTTGCACAGGAAATAAAACATGTCGGGGTGGCGGAACTGGCAGACGCGCACGTTTGAGGGGCGTGTGTCTACGACATACGGGTTCAAGTCCCGTCCCCGACACCATTAAAAATTTCGGGACACAATGAAGATATTTTTGCCGCTGAAGTGTACGCTCTCATCAAAACGGCCCGGACGTTAATGCGCAGGGTCTTTTTTCTGTTTTCAAGGTCTTTCCGGTGCATGGCAGCACTGTTCTATAATAAACCGGCTATCAGGAAGGGATAATATGAGTTTTGACGCAAATCAACTACTGCAAGAAATGCGGTCATGGAATATTATTAAAAATGCGGTTGTGCTTAGGACGGAATCCATCTTATTTAGCGATACAATCAGAAAATATTGCGAAAGGAATGCTTGCGGATACTACGGCAGTATTCCCTATCACCACGGCACCGGCACGGTTTCCAATGTTGGTTTAATCCTGTTTGACTGAACTTGCGCACCCTAAACCACTTTAATATTTTTCGATTTACCGGCCATTGGCGGGGGCTTTCTGCAAATATGCAAGCAGGCCTTCCGCCGAATCATCCAGCGGATCCAGCAGCAAGCTCATTTCAGGGGCTACCATCTCTTCGTTGACATTTATCTTTTCCATCTCCCTGCGCAGCACCTTTGCCGAATACTCCCGCAATGCTGCGGTTACCTTCGCAATAACGATCGCTTCATCGGCGTTTTCTTCATCCAGGCAATCCTTGGCAATGCGCAGGTGGAAAGACAGCTGACCTGCAGCCAGTTCGATCAGCAGCTGTGCCGGAGAGGCGACACCAAAGTGGGTAAAATAGATATACTGCAGCCCGGCGTGGGCAAGCCTGTAAAGATCCTTCATCATCAGCTCCCCGTTAAAATCGGGAACCGGGGTAGCCGGGCGTATCACGGGGCAGCCGAACGCCGCGGAAAGCCGTGGAAGATACACCCCTACCGCATCGCCGCTGAAAAGCCCATTTGTCCGCATATCGTAATAGCAGACAGCGTGCCTGGCATGGCCGGGTGTCTCCCAAACCTCGACAGACCTTCCCCCCAGGTTGATGATCTTTCCATCAACGGCCGGGCGGAGCCTCTCCTCGGGAACAGGGAGCATCTCCCCGTACTCCCGCATCTTCCTCTCCCCGTATACTGCCATGGAGCCCTCAATCAACCTGGCCGGGTTGACCATATGTCTTCCTCCTTTGGGGTGCACCCATATCTCTGCCTCCGCAAAATGCCGGGCGATAAGCCCCAAGCCGCCTGCGTGGTCAACATGCACATGGGTGACTGCGACGTGCTTAACCCGGGAGTGGTCAATGCCGATGCTTTGCGCCGCATCCAAGATCCTCTCCGCCGAGCTCGCCGGCCCGGTTTCCATAAGCATCCAATCGGTCCCGCCCTTTATAAAGTATCCCGCCGACCAGCCGGGTTTACCCCTTTCCTCCAGATCGACCTGAAATATTTCCCCGGAGAGCTCAGCTATTCTGGTCAAGCCTAAAGATCACCCCTATTAAAAAAAATGACGGCATTAACCCCGCATATCAACCGCTTGATTATTATTATAGCGCATCCGGCCTTCTCATGGCAAGAAAACAAAACGCTGGCAATGCCAGGCCGGCAATGCCAGCATAACTAAGTATGGCGTCCCCTGATTTACAGAATTAAAGGTTATGCTGCATCTCGCAGGCCATAACCGTGTGCTTGCAGAGGACAATGGTGGTAACGGAACCAACGCCACCGGGAACCGGCGTAATTTTCTCCACAATGGGCTCCACGGAGGGGAAATCCACATCACCGCAGTATTTGCCCGGGTTGTCCGGGTCCTGGTTGATCCCAACATCAATGACAATCTGCCCCGGTTTCACATAACTGCTGTTAATCATTTTGGCTTTGCCGATGGCCGCGACAAGGATATCGGCGGCGGCGCAGACCTCCGGCAGATTCTCCGTACGGGAATGGCAAATAGTTATTGTAGCGTGCTCGCGCATTAAGAGCATGGCCACCGGTTTGCCCACTACCAGAGAGCGGCCGACCACGACCACCTTTTTACCTTTTAAGGGGATATTATAATACTTCAACATCTCCATGCACGCGGTAGGTGTGCAGGGGGGGAAGCCGGTCTCGTCATCCGCAAAAACCTTGCCCGCACTGCCAAGGTTCATGCAGTCCACATCCTTCTCCACTGGAATCAGGGAACGGATCTTTTTCTCGTTAAGATGCTTGGGCAGCGGGGCAAACATTAAAATACCGTTTATCTCCTTATTGGCCCCGACGTCCAGTACTGCCTGCTCAAACGCTGCTTGCGCAATATCCTCAGGGTATTCAAATACTTGGTATGTCATGCCTATGGATTCGCAGGTTTTTTTTGCTCCGCCCTCATAAAAAAGATCGTCAGGACGGGCGCCAACGCGGATTATCCCCAGTTTGGGGGTAATTCCCTTCGCCTTTAAAGCTTCCACCCTTTGGCTCAAATTGTCCTTTATGGCACCGACAACCGGCTTGCCTTTTAAGTTTTCTGCCATCCCATAGTCCTCCAGTCAATTGTGATTATATTTACTTAATTTTATCAATAACCAACTGCAGGGTTTCATCGGCAACCTTGCTGCCGTCGTTCAGTAGCCGGTTGATCTCCCCGCCGGTCTCATCCAGGTATTTCTGGTCTTTAATCGAACCCAGGTTAATAAGCACGTTAAGGTAGCCGCTAATCAAAGCAGCTCTAAGGAACACGACCCCGCACCCCACGTCGGAGATAGCAAGCGCTGAGCCGATTTGTCCCATCCGCGCATGTATTTTAATGCCCTCGTATGCTTTGCGCATTATCTCCAGCGGCACCGAACAAGCCGTGATAGAGCACTCCTGCATTACTTTCTCTTTATAAGCAACCTGTTCCGGCGTATCTTTCGGCAGGCTGTATGCCTTGGAAAGAGGTTCAAAAACCTCTGCGTCTTTATCCACCAGTGTTTTCAATTCATCAATTATGCGATAGCCCTTTTCCAGCAGTTCTTTTACTTCACCTTCCACATCGGCGTATTTCTTTTTTCCCACGGTGAGATTGCCTACCATGTTGGAGAGAGCCATGCCGATGGCGCCACCCATAGCAGCCGCTCCGCCACCGCCTGGAACCGGAGCCTTGGAAGCCAGCGCATCCAGGAAATAAGCACTGCTGTTTTCCGCCATTGCCATAATATAACCAACCTCCTTGATAAAAAATCTGTTACCTTTATTTCTCTAAAAGCAACAGTGTTTCCTTCTGTCCATACACAAATTGATCAAAATTGTTTACCATCCGAGGCCTTCCAAAAAGTTTTGCACCGCCATATTGACTTCGTCCGGTTTCTCCAGCATGAGCATATGGCCGGCACCATCAAATATTTCCAGCTTGGCCCAAGCAATGTTTTCCGCCAGGTAACGGCTGTATTTAAGCGGTGTCATCCTGTCTTCCGCGCCGCACAGCACCAAGGTGGGGATATTGATACGCAGCAGATCAGACAAAATATCAAAATTATTGCACGCGGTAAAGTCCGCATACCATACTTCAGGCGGCACCTGTAAAATGTATTGTTCACCAT
>DMPF01000243.1:2990-3413 GCA_003456095.1 Bacillota bacterium | reverse complement strand
AAGAAGGGAACAGGAAGAGCAGGCAGAACCGGAAATGGTGTGCATCCAGGTGGTTAAGCGCCTGGCCGAGCGTTTCCGTGTATTCAGTTATCACGACAGCCAGTTGGTAAAAACGTTGCCCGGTGGCGTAGCGGAAGTCAGCTGCAATGTTACGGGAGCCAGGGAGATGATTCCCTGGCTGACGAGCTGGGGCCCGGCCGTACAGGTTCTGGAACCGGAATGGCTGCGCCAGACGCTGGGGGACCATTTGGAAAATACCCTGGCTTGCTACAAGTCTCACGAAACGGAGGAAGAATAAATGGATAAGGCAACGTGTGACTATCTCTTTGCATTGGCCCGCCCCTACCTGAACGTGCGCTTGAACCAGGAACATACGGAAATCTGTTATAGATTTACACGTGAACTACAGCAAACTCTGGGGGG
>DMPF01000243.1:2165-2644 GCA_003456095.1 Bacillota bacterium | reverse complement strand
GTAATCTTTCCCGCAATCATCCTACACGATGTGGGTTGGAACGCCGTCCCGGAAGAGCTGCATCTGAAAGCATTCGGCCCCAAGGGGGACCGAAGCATCAATCGCCTTCATGAAATTGAAGGGGTAAAAATTGCCGCTGCCCTATTGCAACAGATCCCCCTGAATGATGCGGTGCGGGAAGAGATACTTCGCATCATCGATGCCCATGATTCAGGTAATAACCCCCTCACCCTGGAAGAAAAAATAGTCAAGGATGCGGACAAGCTGTTCCGTTTTTCAACGCATTGTGCAGCTTGAGGGGCTGGTTCAAAACCCGCCCCTCAAGCTGCCATATCGTTGCTCTGGGATTGAGCATCGCTTGCCGGAAAATGCCAACGTCGGCAAAGGCCGGGCAGAGTAAAGCGTAATGCGCGCTTCCGAGCCGGCTTCAAGCGGGCCCGGCACCGCACACCCGTGCCGAAAGATAGGAATTTGCTTTT
>DMPF01000243.1:0-1836 GCA_003456095.1 Bacillota bacterium | reverse complement strand
TGCTTTTCTCTGGAGCAATTAAAGAGGTGTGGGCGCAAATAAAAGCGAATTTAGGTTTATCCATACTGTTTTTCCTCCGCAAACCAATGAACTGTTTTATTGGCGATACGCACCAGCATCAGCATGACAGGTACTTCAACAAGCACCCCGACAATGGTTGCCAGCGCCACGGGCGAAGCCGCGCCAAAGAGGGAAATGGCAACCGCTACGGCCAGTTCAAAGAAGTTGGATGCACCGATCATACCGGCCGGAGCCGCTATGTTATGCGGCAGCTTGAGCAGTTTGCAGGCGGTATACGCTATAAAAAAGATTAGGAAGGTTTGCAGTATGAGCGGGATAGCAATCAAGAATATGTGCAGAGGGTTACTCAGTATGACTTCTCCTTGGAAGGAGAAAATGATAGTCAGCGTTAACAATAAGCCGAAAATGGTGATTGTATTAAACTTGGGAATAAACCGCTGTTCGAAATATTGCAGGCCCTTGTGCTTTATCATCCAAACCCTTGTGGCAATACCGGCGGATAACGGCACAACAACGAACAGCACGACAGACAAGATGAGCGTTTCCCATGGGATGGATACGCCGCCCACGCCGAGTAAAAAAGCAACGATTGGCGTAAAAGCCACGAGAATAATCAAGTCGTTTGTGGCAACCTGTACCACAGTATAAGCGGGCCTGCCCTTTGTCAGATGGCTCCAGACAAACACCATTGCCGTACAAGGCGCGGCGCCGAGCAAAATTGCTCCGGCCAGATAATCCCTTGCCAGCTCGGCGGGGATAAGCGCCTTGAATACCACATAGAAGAAAAGCCAGGCAATGCCGAACATGGTAAAGGGCTTTATCAACCAGTTTGTTACCCATGTAACATACAGGCCTTGCGGGTTTTTGCCCACATTTTTAATGCTGGCGAAGTCCACCTTCATCATCATGGGATATATCATCAGCCAGATTAAAATGGCGATGGGGATGGAAACCTGTGCATACTCAAATCTGCCTAAGAAATCAGGGATTGCAGGCAGGAATTTTCCGATAAAAATGCCAACAGCCATGCAGAGGACAACCCATAGGGTCAGATACCTCTCGAAAAAGCCGATAGCTGCTTTCCTCTCATTACTCATAAAGCACCCCTTCCATATTATTTAGCAGCATTCTCCGCTTATCCTTAACGCCAGACGGCGTTAAGGATTCCCCGGCATAATAACCAGTGGCCGAGCAGCAGCCGGATTTCTCATGCCTCATCCACGCTACATCCTTTGCAGCTGTCCGCATCCTCTTTGCAGATGCAGTTTACCTTATCAGAGGTGATGGCGCAGAAAAACTGCTGTGTTTTACTGATTGTTTCAACATCCAGTGCGTAGTAGGTCCATTTACCTTCGTTTCTGCACCTCAAATCCAATAACTTCGATATGAACATAATATAATTCAAATCGAAATATGTCAATATGAAGAACTTTAAAAACCAGCCTCTGCAGAGGCAAGCCGGAGCACCTCTTCATCATATCATCTATCAGCTGTTGATAAAAAAAATTCTGTACTTACAGCAGGAATAATTAAGCTGCCGGCGAAATATTACCATGTCTTGCGTGTTATAAAATTATATTTAGTGGCACGCAATAGCTTCAAACCACCCATGAAGGAGGCATCTCTTATGACAAAAAAAATAGTCTTGGCCTGTTTCCTGCTGTTGAGTATAGCCTTGTTCCCGGTTGCCGGTTGCGGCGTCAACAGGAACGAGGCCGAAAGGGAGGCTCGGTCTCCGAAGAATCAACTGGTGCTCGCCATTGGCGGTGAGCCGGAGGCAGGCTTTGACCCGACCACCGGCTGGGGGCAGTATGG
>DMPF01000155.1 GCA_003456095.1 Bacillota bacterium | reverse complement strand
ACACTGAGCTGGGCCGTCACTTCATTTTTGTTAACCATTACCATGCTGCTTGTTCCTCTGGGCAAAGCCGCGGACATATATGGAAGGAAAAAATTTTTTCTGTGCGGCGGCATCATTTTTACCCTGGCCTCCCTGCTTTGCGCCGTATCCCCGTCCATTACCTTGCTGATCATCTTCAGGATAATGCAAGGATGCGGCGCCGCCCTGCTTATGGGCACAGCCGTGGCCATTCTTTCATCCGTTTTTCCCCCGGGAGAGAGGGGCAGAGCGCTGGGCATCAGCCTTGCCGCAACATACATTGGATTGTCCGCGGCTCCGTCACTGGGTGGCATAGTGACCCAGCAATTTGGCTGGAGAAGTGTTTTTCTTGTTACAGTCCCACTGAGCCTGCTGCTGATTATACTGGTCATTTGGAAAGTAAAAGAAGAATGGGCCGACGCCAAAGGGGAAAAACTGGACTACACCGGCTCAATAATCTACGGCATTTCCCTTACCGCCATGGTCTACGGGCTTACGCTGGTGCCACAGACTTGGGGCATCTGGTTTATTGTAACGGGTTTGGCCGGTTTGTTATTTTTTATCCGCTGGGAAATGAAAGTAAAAAATCCTGTGCTGAATGTACGTCTCTTTACCCGGAACAAGGCTTTTGCCCTTTCCAACCTGGCAGCGCTGACCAATTACAGCTCCACCTATGCCCTGAGTTTTCTGCTCAGCCTTTACCTCCAGTATATCAAAGGGCTGGATCCGCAAAGCGCAGGTTTTGCACTCGTTTCCCAGCCCCTGATAGTAGCCATTGCTTCACCTTTCACCGGCAGGTTGTCGGAAAAGATCGAGGCAAGAATTCTCGCCTCATGGGGCTTGGGTTTTATTGCTGCAGGACTTGTTTCCCTGGTTTTTATTTCCACCGGCACGTCACTATTTTTTATCGTTGCCAGTATTATGGTTATAGGAATAGGTTTGGCCTTTTTTGTTTCGCCTAACACAAATGCAATCATGGGTTCGGTACAAAGGAATTATTACGGCGTTGCCTCGGCCACACTCAATACCATGCGGCTAACAGGCCAGTTATTCAGTATGAGCATTGCCATGGTAATATTTGCCCTTAGCATAGGACAGGCCAAAATAACTCCGGAAAATCATCATCTTTTTCTCGACAGTATCAGGACAATCTTGATCATATTTGTTTTGCTCTGCGGCGTCGGCATTACGGCTTCAGTAGCCAGGGGGAAAGTAAACAGCGAGGCAGACAGCCCGCTTCGTCAACTCTCCTGATAGCCGGATAGGGATCGTGAATGATTATATGCCGGGCAACAAAAACCGCATAAAGCCAGGAGGGCAAGATGTTTTATGGTCGCGAAGCGGCAGTGGCATATGCGGAAAAATGGTGGGATACGCCCAACCCGGAATATATGTCATTTGATCTCAACTGTACAAATTATATCTCCCAGTGCCTGCGGGCAGGGGGAGCACCAATGCGCGGCCATCCCCATCTGGAAAGAGGGTGGGCATTTCATATATTTTGTCCATAATCTTCACGGTTTCCCAAATTACCTTGACGCAGTGTAATGATGGTTACCTCGCGCCGGGACAGAAAACGAAACGCCAACCCGCCTTGCCCCAGCCCGCGGTTAATGTAAAGCCAGCCGCTGCCTTCCCAAGACAACCCTTCTACATGGCTAGGCGGGAAAAGACGTCCTGAGGCGGTGGTCACCGCTCCCAGGAAGGGCAGCTTGACCTGGCCGCCATGGGTGTGTCCTGCCAAAGTCAGGGAAACGCGACGAAGCTCTGCGGGTGCGGCAGCGGCATTCCAGGGTTCGAACCAGGTAGGTGTATGGGCTAACAGCACGATCACCGCATCAGCATCTTCCGGCAGAGCCTTGTTCAGGCAGCCGTATCCCGTATGGGGGTCGCTTACCCCCGCCAGAATGATCTCGGCAGCTCCCCGATTGAGCCGGAGATGGCTGTTTTCCAGAACCGTCACCCCCGCCTCCCGCAATCGCCGGGCGATATACGGCCAGTCCGTCCAGTGATCGTGGTTGCCGCTGACTGCGTAGACCGGGGCGACCTTCACCAGCGCCTGCATAAACGGAAGGATCCGGTTTGCTCCCTCCACGCTGTTGCGGTGAACGAAGTCACCGGTTGCGGCGATCATCTCCACCCCGGCATCCATAATCGCCTGCACTTCCCGCCCCGCCGGGTCGAACCGCTTCCCGTGCAGGTCGCCTACCTGGGCGATACGAAAACCGTCGAACTCTGGCGGCAACCCCTCGATCGCCACCTCTACATGCTCCACGGAGAGGGCGACGGTCTCCCAAACAACCAAGCCAACAAGAATCGCCAAAAGCAAAAATGCTGCAGTAAACATAATTGGTTTGCTTTTTCCTTGCATCTTTTTCGGTTAACGCTCCGCTTTCACTTAATAGCACCCGGGGTAGGCTTCGATATCAGCTCGGTCATTTCGCCGCACAAGGTTATCTCAACCGATACGGGCTTGTACTGCACCTTGTAGTATCAATCCGCCGTCAATTCGCTCCTGCCCTCGCTTATAGCCCGGTGTTCCCATGCGTGAGCTGCCCACCGATATGGTCGATATGCCCATGCGTGGCTACCATGTAATACAATACAGACGGATCTAGACCAAGCTTGCGGATCTTCTCCAGGATCGCCCGGCAGGAGAAGCCAAACCCCGCGTCCACCAAGGCAAGCTCATTTCCTCCGTCCACCAGGTAAACGCAGCAGTCCCTCCCGTCAGTCAGTTCCGGCCCTCCGACCAGGTATACACGTTCGCAGATCTTTTGCGGCTGCTTCATCTTTCACCATTCTTCCAGTATTTATTTTTGCCGCTCTATCATTATACCATAATTGCGTGGAGATGCACTCTTGGGTCGATTCTATCTTTGTTTTGCTCAAAGCAAAGCGGAGCTGTTATGGCAGCTCCGCCACATCCAAAGTTGACGACCGTAATTGTAATCAGGTCAAAAGTGCCAGCATTTCGTCAAAATCGGCGATCATCTCTTTTAAAACAGGCGTAGCTGTTCACGCACGGCAGCCGCTTTTCCCTCCGGAAACGATTCCGGGTTTTCCCGCAGCGCCTTGATTAACTCCCGGGCCAACTTCGTTAAGGCGGCTGATTCGCCCTGAAATACAGCAGTGCTTGCTAAAAGTTTTGTGGGCTGAGGAAAAAATGGCGCGCAACGCAAAAAGCTCAAAGGGATAAACCGCTTGACAATGAACTTCAGACCAGTATAGTATAAAAATGTATTTTGGTTTACTTTGGTGTAAACGCCGAAAGCTGGAACGTGGACACCGATCAACCAATGGAAAGAGGCCGCGTGAGGGAACCTATGAGATCAAACGTGAGTGGGGTCGAATGATGGAAGACCGATGGCTCTCCGTAGATGAGATTGCCGGCCATCTCGGCATCAAGCGGGATACGGTCTACAAGTGGATTAGCGAAAGGCAGATGCCAGGGCACAAAATCGGCCGGCTTTGGAAGTTCAATAAGAACGAAGTGGACGAATGGGTGCGCTTTGGCGGAGCCGACGATAACGAGCCTGGTTCAAAAGGTGGTCGCTGATGGCGGAACCGCTCGCCGATAGAGTTATGCAAAGTATTGACCAGGCGGCCGGGCTGTACCACCGGCTTGTCATGTTGGTGGCCCCAGCCGGTACGGGCAAGACTGCTGCGCTACAGGATGTTCATGCGCGCACGGCGGCTCCGCTGGTCAACGTCAATCTTGAGCTTTCCCGGCGCATGCTCGACTTAACCTCCCGCCAGCGGGCGCTATTGCTGCCCCGCCTGCTCGCAGAGATCGTGGGCGCAACCGACGTGGTTCTGTTGGACAACATCGAGCTCCTCTTCGATGTCTCGCTCAAGCAGGACCCATTGCGGCTCCTGCAGGGGCTCTCCCGGAACAAAACGGTGGTCGCAGCCTGGAGCGGCGAGATCTGGACAGAGGGACGAGGACTGAGGACTGAG
>DMPF01000085.1 GCA_003456095.1 Bacillota bacterium | reverse complement strand
CCGGTTGACTATGAAGCGCTGAATGAAGCGGGTCTGGCAATGGGACCTGGCCTTATTGTCGCTGATGAGCAGACTTGCATCGTGGATATGGTCAAATATTATCTTACCTTCCTTGCCAGAGAATCATGCGGCAAATGCACCCCCTGCCGCGACGGGATCAGGCATATGCTGAAGATATTGCACAAGATTACTGACGGCAGAGGCAAAGATGATGACCTTGCCCTTCTGGAGCTGCTGGCCGGGGTGCAAAAGAAGGCTGCTCTCTGCGCTCTGGGTCAGGGTGCGGCGGGGCCGCTGCTTAGCAGCCTTGAGCATTTTTGGGATGAGTTTGCGGCTCATATTGAGAAGGGTCATTGTCCTGCGGGAGTTTGTAGGGGATTATCCTTGGTGGGGGCAGAGTAAACATGATGAAGAAGAAGCGAGGCGAACATTAATGGGCAAAGTCAGCCTGATTATCGATAACAAAAATGTTGAAGCCGAAGAAGGAATGACCGTTCTTGAAGCGGCGCGCAGCGCCGGGATAGTGATCCCCACCCTTTGCCATCATGAAAAGTTAAAGCCTTATACGGCCTGCAGGCTTTGTTTGGTGGAGATAGAGTCCAGGGGCAGAGTAAGTCTGGACACTGCCTGCTCTTACCCTGTTAAGGAGAATCTGGTGGTCCGCACAAATTCGGCGGAGATAACGGAAATTCGCCGCACCTTGCTGGAATTGATGCTCTCCCATGCTCCCGAATCCAGGGAGTTGCAGGATTATGCTAGAGAGTATGGTGCAAATAAGGACCGTTTTGCCAAGGAGGCCTCCTTTTGCATTCATTGCGCCTTATGTGTAAGATATTGTGATGAAGTAAAGGGGCTGAACGTTGTTCACTTTATCCGCAGTGGGGTAAGACGGGAAATCAGCTTCAATCTGGAGCTGGCCTCCCGGGAGTGCTGGATGTGCCGGGAATGTTTTGAACTTTGCCCGACGGAAGCCTTGCAGGCAGCTTATGTCTTAACCGAAGCATTGGCCTCGGCAGTGCCTTCTTTTACACGGGAACCGGATTAAGCGCGCGGGCGGCTGTGGGCAGCCGCTCCTACATTCATTTTACTGCCTTGCATTGAAACCGTAAGGAACAATTTTGACCGTTCCGTATCTTTTTTTCGGGTATTGCAGATCTGGCAAAAGTCAGAACCTTGATAGTGCTGGATAAATAGGATATAATGGCATTAACGGTGGCTTGTGAACCTATGCCCCGGAAAGGAGTTTTACCATGGGATGACACGCAAGGATTTTTTAAAAATGCTGGGCCTGGCCGGCGGGGGCGGGCTGCTCTATCTGGCCGGCACGTCCTGGCTGAGGCGTGAGCCCATGCCGAAAAATAATGCGGGGCAGGCGCAGGCGGCAGGCACGGAACAATGGCAGCCAGCTTATGCTGTGCTGGAGGCAGAGGGCAAGTTGGCGGCGAGGATTGAACAAGCCTATAGCATAATGGAAAGCTGCCGGCTTTGCCCGCGACGCTGCGGTGTAAACCGCCGTGCAGGGGAGATAGGCTTCTGCCAGGCTCCCGCGCGGGCGATGGTTTACAGCCATCAGCCGCATTTTGGCGAAGAGTTGCCGTTAGTGGGGCGAGGCGGTTCCGGCACCATTTTTTTCTCCAAATGCAACCTGCGCTGTGTCTTTTGCCAGAACTGGCCCATTGCCCATAAAGGTTGGGGGAATGAAGTCAGCGATATGGAACTGGCGGAGATGATGCTCGACCTGCAGCGTATTGGCTGCCACAATATCAACCTGGTTACCCCGACCCATATGATGCCCAATATCCTGGGCGCGGTGCGCATTGCCCTGCAAAAGGGATTGCACCTGCCATTGTGCTACAACACCAGCGGCTATGAGCTGGTGGAGATGGTTGAGCTGTTGGACGGGATTGTGGATATCTACCTGCCGGACGTAAAATTTATGGATGGTGTCGAGGCGCAGCGTTATAACCTGGCTGCTGCGGCAGATTACCCGCAGATGGCCAAGGACTCAACTGTGGAGATGCACCGCCAGGTCGGCGAGATGATTACTGATGAACGGGGCATTGCCTTGCGCGGGCTGATGGTGCGCCACCTGGTGATGCCAAACCGGATCGCCGGGACGCGGGAATTCGTGCGTTGGGTAGCTGCGGATCTGTCCAAGCAAACTTATGTGAATATCATGTCGCAATACCGTGTTGAATTCATGGCTTATGATTTCCCGTTGATTGCCCGCGCTATCACCGCTGAGGAATTCGTGGAGGCGATGGAATGGGCAAGGGAGGCCGGGTTGACCAATCTGGACGAAAGATCGCTTTCCAGCTATGAAATACACCGCCGCAGGGTTTCCTGAGTATCCTTAGAGCTAAAACATCTCGCGGCAATTTACTGCTTACAGCCACAGACCGGGAACAGCGGTGCCGCAGTTCGTGCAGGTGCCGTTTTTCAGCCGCATCTCCGTGATGACGAAGCCCATTCTTTCAATCACCTTTTGTTCGCAACCGGGGCAGAAGGTGTTTTCGCCTTCATGCCCGATCACTTTAGCAATATAAACATATTTAAGGCCGGCCTGCAGCCCTGTCTCACGGGCCTGTTCAAGCGTGGAAACGGGGGTTTGCGGCAGGGTGGCAAGCCTGAACAGCGGGTAAAAGCGGGCAAAGTGGAGCGGCACATCGGGACCCAACTCATCGGCGATCCAGCGGCACATCTTCCTGATCATTTCCAAATTATCGTTTAGGGTGGGTATGACGATATTGGTAATCTCCAGATGGACCCCCTCTTTGCGCAAGAGCTTCAGGTTGTTCAGCACAGGCGCCAGTTCCCCGCCGACCACCTCCCGGTAAAAAATCTCATCGAAACCCTTCAGGTCCACATTGACCGCATCCAGTGTCCGGCAAAGCTGCCGCAGCGGTTCCGGCTGAATATAACCGGCTGTGTGC
>DMPF01000113.1:560-5473 GCA_003456095.1 Bacillota bacterium | reverse complement strand
ATCGGTATTCTTGATCAGGGCGACCTGATCTATATCGACCAGGTTGAATCGGAAAAGATGGTTAAGATGCTTGCCCGCCTGGGTAGTCGCCTGCCGGCTCATGCTCACGCCATGGGGAAAGTGCTGCTGGCATCCCTGAGTGAGGCGGAGTTGGACGCATTCTTAAAAAATAAGAAACTGGAGAAATTCACGGAAAAAACGATTACTTCGCCAGAGCAGCTGAAAAAGGAACTGTATATCATCCGCAGGCAATCCTATGCCCTTGATCTGGAAGAAACGGAAGTAGGGATCCGCTGCGTGGCCGCTCCTATTTATAATCATCTGGGCAATGCCACTACAGCCTTGGGCATATCAGCTCCCAGCAGCCGTATCAGCGCCCCGTATTTAAATGAGTTGGCAAATGCTGTAAAGCAAACGGCGCTGGATATATCTGTAAAGCTCGGGTTCAAAGGATCGCGATGAAATCATTTATTAAAGGGGGAAAAAAATGTCTGGGTTAGCGGGAAATTTACGAATTGACCGGAAGAATTTTGACACACGGAACGGCGAATCCCTGGTAGCCTTGCTGCAGCAGGTTCAGGAGAAGCACAACTATCTTCCGGAGCATGTATTGCGGGAGTTGGCCTGCTCAAGGGGCCTTTCCCTGATGGAGATGTACAGCGTTGCCACCTTTTATAAAAGCTTCAACCTGCAACCCCGGGGCAAGCACAATATTGTTGCCTGTATGGGTACAGCCTGTCATGTACAGGGTGGTGAGAAAGTATTGGAGGAACTGTCTCGTATGCTCGGCATCAAACCCGGGGAAACATCGCGGGACGGTGAATACTCCCTGGATCATGTAAACTGTCTGGGAGCATGTGCCCTGGCGCCCCTAGTTGTAGTGGACGGGGATTACCATGGTAATATGACGGCCGCCAGGGTCGCGGCACTAATTAAGGAAAAGCTCCGCGAGCATAAAGGTCAAACGGCAGAAGCCTTAAATCAGGAAATAGGGCAAAAAGCCCAAAGTGGCTGCTGCTGTGCCAGGTTGCTCGCCGGGGAAATAAATAGCGTGTAGTTATTACTGGGAAGGAGAATACCATGGATGCTCTACAAACCGGCATGCGGTCACTGCCGGAACTGTTAAATCTGCAACAGCAACTGAAAAAAAGGCGGGAGCAGCAGCAAAACTACCTGGCAGTATGCGGGGATACAGGCTGCACCGCCTGGGGATCGCAAAATATAAAGGGCGTATTTCAAAAGTGCCTGCAGCAAAAAGGACTGGACCACATTACGGGCCTTAAATTTACCGGCTGCCTGGGACTATGTGAGAGCGGTCCCGTTGTGATCGTATTCCCCCAAGGAATATTTTACCAGAAGGTAAAGGAATCTGATATCGAAGAGATTGTGGAACAAACGCTGCTGCAAGGAAAAATTGTTGAGCGCCTGCTCTACCAGGATCCGCTAAGCGGAGAGAAGATAATATATGCCCCGGAGATACCGTTTTACCGTAAACAGGAACGGATACTGCTGGTCAACAACTGGGAAATCGACCCTTCCAGTATTGAGGATTATCTTGCCCTTGGCGGCTACAGCGCGTTCGGCAGCGTGCTCGCCAGTATGGACAGTGAATATGTAATTGGCGAAATCAAAAAATCCCGCCTGCGGGGCAGGGGCGGGGCTGGTTTTCCAACTTGGCAGAAATGGGAAGAATGCAGTGAAATGGCCGCTGCGCAAAAGTATATTATATGTAATGCGGACGAAGGGGATCCGGGTGCCTTTATGGACCGCAGTCTTTTGGAGGGTAATCCCCATTCTGTCCTGGAGGGTCTGATTATCGGCGGCTTTGCCGTTGGAGCCACTGAAGGCATTATATATGTCAGGGCCGAATATCCCACGGCTGTGCAGAAGATCAGACGGGCCCTAATACAGGCGCATGAACTGGGTCTGCTCGGTGAAAACATACTGGGCAGCGGTTTTAGTTTTAATGTCAGCGTCAGTGTGGGGGCCGGGGCTTTTGTTTGCGGCGAAACATCTGCACTGGTGGCTTCCGTAGAGGGGCGTGTAGGTGAACCACGGCAGAAACCGCCCCACTTGGCGGAACGTGGCTATAACAACTGCCCCACGGTAATCAACAATGTGGAGACGCTGGCCAATATTCCTTCCATTATAAGCAAGGGAGCGGAAGTCTATCGCCGGACCGGCACGGAGAAATCGGGAGGCACAAAAATATTTTCCCTGGTGGGCAAGGTACGCAATACGGGATTGGTGGAAGTGCCCCTGGGTGTGTCCCTGCGGGAAATTATTTTTGACATTGGCGGTGGCATTAAAGGAGGAAAAGCATTCAAGGCGGTACAGACGGGAGGCCCTTCGGGGGGTTGCCTGCCCGCCTCCATGCTTGATTTACCCACAGATTTTGACGAACTGAAGGCAGCCGGTTCCATGATGGGTTCGGGCGGGATGATTGTTTTGGACGAGGAAACCTGCATGGTTGATCTTGCCCGCTATTTTTTAAAATTCCTGAATGACGAATCCTGTGGCCGCTGCTTTACCTGCAGGGAAGGCCTGAGCCGCATGCTGGAAATGGTGGAGGCAATAACGAAGGGCCAAAGCAGCATGGCAGAATTTGCACTGCTTAAGGAACTGGCTGCCGTAGTGAAGGATTCCACCATGTGCGGCCTGGGTCAGACCGGCGCCAACCCCGTATTGTCCACGATCCGCTATTTTGCGGAGGAATACCGGGTCCACATCGAGGAGGGAAGATGCCCGGCCGGTGTCTGCCGGGATTTGATCCAATTTCAGATTAATACTGAACTTTGTAACGGGTGTGGCGCCTGCAGGAACAAATGCCCGGTAGAAGCGATTGAGGGCGAAGCCAAAGCGCCGCACCTGATTCGGGCCGCGCTATGCACAAAGTGCGGTATTTGCCTGGAAACCTGTCGATATAATGCTGTAATTAAATTGTAAGGAGTGCTGCCGTTGATCAACTTTATGCTGAACGGCCTGGATGTTGCCGTGGAGAAAGGAACAACGCTGCTTGATGCGGCCAGTTTTTATGGCATTGAAATACCCACCCTCTGCCATGACGAGGGCCTGAGCCCTTACGGCGCATGCCGTCTCTGCCTGGTGGAGATTGGCGAGCCGGGCAGATCGCGCCTGGTTACCTCCTGTACCTATCCGGCAGAGGAAGGGCTTCTGGTCAGGACGCACTCGCAGCGGGTGGTGAATACGCGGAAGGTAATCATCGAGCTCTACCTGGCTACCTGTCCGTCATCCAAGGTGATCCAGGACTTGGCTTCACGCTATCATGTAACGCAGGTGCGGTTTCAGCAAAAGCATGATAATTGCATCCTCTGCGGCCTCTGTATCCGCTACTGCAAAGAGCAGATGCAGGGCAAAGCCATCGGTTTTGTAAACAGGGGTGTGGATCGGCGCATCACCACGCCCTTTGATCGCAAATCGGAGGAATGCAGGTTCTGCGGCGGATGCATGTATATCTGTCCAGCCTGCCAGGCCCGCTGCCAGGGGCCCGCTGAAAAGAGCGCTGTTTGTAACGCCTGTCTCAACCTTTCCCCGCCCTGTCTCGATCATTTCGGTGAAACCATGTGTTATCTGGATCCTTGCGTTGCCTGTGAGCAGGGAAGGCAAAAATAGCACTGATAAAATACTGAGTGGATGAAGAAAGGAGTAAAAAATATGACTTATTCACGCTTAAACGCTTCAGCGGCAACACTGACCAAAAACCGTACGGAAGGCTCGATCAGCCCTTTCAGCGGTATGTGTACTACTTGTGTGGATGGCTGTATTGGCATGTGTGAAATCGGCAAATCAGCCTACCGCGGCCATGAAACCATCTATCCCCAGCCGTTTGGCCTGATAACCACCGCTTCGGAAAAGATGTATCCTCTGGACTATTCCCATTTTACCATTCTGGGGACTGCTGTAGGGGCCCATGGCATCGAGGCGGACAGCGATAAAGCTATTTTCCCTGCGGTTAATCTTGAGACCAAAGTGGGGCGGGGCGCGGGGATTCGGTTGAAACTCCCTCTGGTTATCTCCGGCATGGGTTCCACCGATGTGGCCGGCAATAACTGGGAGGGGCTGGCCAGTGGGGCGGCCTTGGCCGGTGTGATGCTTACGATTGGGGAAAATGTTTGCGGCATGGATATAAGCACGGTAATCAAGGATGGACGGGTAGTCAGCACTACCGACCTGAACCGGCGCGTGAAGATATACCAGCAATGGCAGCGGGACGGCTACGGAGCTATTGTTGTCCAGGCCAACGTGGAAGATACGCGGCTGGGGGTTCAGGAGTACGCTATCAGCGAGCTTGGCGTCGATGTGGTGGAATTGAAATGGGGCCAGGCCGCTAAGGATATCGGTGGTGAGGTCAAGATCCGCGATCTTGGCAAGGCGCAGCTGTTAAAACAAAGGGGCTATGTGGTTCTGCCCGATCCGGAGCACCCCGCCGTGATTGCTGCTTTTAAACAGGGCGCTTTCAAGGAATTCGAACGCCACTCCCGCATTGGCATGGTGGAAATGGAATCTTTCCTGCAGCGCGTGACGGAGCTGCGCCGCGCCGGCGCAAAATATATTTTCCTGAAAACAGGGGCCTACCGCCCGGCGGACCTGGCAAGGGCAATTAAATTTGCATCCCTGGCGCGGCTGGATCTGCTCACCGTGGACGGGGCGGGCGGCGGTACCGGTATGAGCCCCTGGCGCATGATGAACGAGTGGGGCATCCCCTCTGTGGAGCTGCACTCCTTGCTCTACCAGTACGCGGCGAGGCTGGCGGAAAAGGGCGAGTATGTGCCCGACTTGGCTTTAGCTGGTGGCTTTATCCTGGAAGATCAGATTTACAAGGGGTTAGCACTTGGCGCACCTTATGTAAAGCTTATCGGCATGTCCCGTTCCCCTCTGGCGGCAGCCATGGT
>DMPF01000113.1:0-238 GCA_003456095.1 Bacillota bacterium | reverse complement strand
CCCTCTGGCGGCAGCCATGGTGGGCAAGACGATAGGCCGGCGTATTGCCGAAAACCAGGTGCCTGTCTACGTGGAGCGTTTCGGCAATACCATTGAGGACGTCTTTGTTACGGCAGCCGACCTGAAGGAGGAGCTGGGAGAGGAAACCTTCCGCCATGTTTCCCCCGGGGCTCTTGGTGTTTACACCTATTTCGAGCGCCTGGCCCAGGGGCTGCGCCAGCTCATGTGCGGCAGCCGC
>DMPF01000003.1 GCA_003456095.1 Bacillota bacterium | reverse complement strand
AATTCTTGCGGAAAGAAGGGCGATGATTTCTCCTTCGGAGCGCAGGTCAAATCTGTGGGAGAGCGCGGTATTGCTCCCGGAAGAATCATCCTTTGTCTCTACCATCCGCTCCGCTAAATTAAAAGTTATGCTCTCGTCAGTAATGCCAAGTTCATCAAATATCTTTTTCACTCTGATGAAATCATCAAAAATCAGTTTACGCCGCATCGCCGCTTTATTATACCTCCACGCCTTTAAACAGTTGTTTCACTATTAGATTAAAATACATACTTCGCCGAAATAGCTAATAATTCCTTCTTTTTGCATAAATATTTGACAAATTTTGCTGCCGCCCAAATTATACAACCGGCGGGTGGAGGCAGCGCAGAAATCGCTCTACCACCCGGGGGTCAAAATGTTCACCGCTCTGCTGCCGGATATATGTCAGGGCCAGTTCCCCGATCCAGGCGGGGGTGACGGTGCATAATCGCCATTTCTTCATCGGTCAGCTTACCGGATTTGAGCAGGATGGTGTCGGGAATGCCCATCTTACCGATATCATGCAGCAGCGCCCAACTCATCTCTCCGGTGGCGCGCAGGGCGGGATAGCCTTCGCTTAAAGCCTTTTCCGTCTCGGAGATTAATAATTTAATCATCAGATCCGGATCAAAGAAGCCTTCTTTAGTGTAAGCATCCCTTTCCTGAATAACGGTAAATTGTCCTTTTCTCTCAGCCGCGGCCACATCCAGCCCCGCCTTGCTCAATACTGTGCTTAGCTGTTGCGTCGTGCCGGCATCAACGATGTAAAGGCATTTTTCCCCCTGTTCAAGCCCTGTCAGGATGAAGGGAACGATCGCCTGCGCCCATTCATCCTCGCTTTCGTAGATAAGGCAAAGATGATCATGCGGTTTTAGCGAACGCATCAGCGTTGCCAGGCTGGCAGCTGCGTATCCGTTGTAACTATTTCCGGTCAATGCCAACACATCCTTTCCACGGCGTTAATCCCGCGGATAAGTTCCGTCGCTGAACTTTTTGCGCGACGCGCGACGGCGGGATAGTTTTTCCCGGTACATCCGGGCGTCGGCTTTTTTATAGGTATCTTCCAGGGAGACGTCCCGATTTACCGCGGTGGCTGCCCCCAGGGAAAAGCTTAAGAACAATGGGGGGCGTTCCCTGTTGTACGCGATCAAATTTTCCTTTATACGCCTGGCGGTAACTTCAGCGGTGGCCTTATCCGTGCGGGGCAGCAGCACGGCAAACTCATCGCCCCCCAGACGGGCCAGCACATCCGACCCGCGCAAGGAGCGGCGAAGCACCTCCGCGCAGGCTGTGATCAGTTCGTCCCCCCTGGCGTGGCCCATGCTGTCGTTGACCAGCTTCAGGCCGTCCACATCAGCGGAGATGATGGTAATGGGGTATTCCCTGCCGTCCGTAAGGCGCCGCATCTCCTCCACAAAAAAAGCACGGTTGTAGAGCCCGGTTAGCTGATCATGCAGGCTTAAGTATTCCAGCTTCTGCGCGTCGCGCTTGCGCTCGCTAATATCCCTGATACCGGCCTGCAAGACCAGCTCTTTACCTAACCGGTAAACAGTGAGAATGTTCTCCGCGTAAAAGGTTTCACCATTTTTGCGTTGGTGCAGCCATTCAAATTGAGCATAACCCTGGGTAAAAGCTTTACTGATCTGTTCCCGGGCCGCAGTAACTGAATCGCGTCCGTCGGGCTGAAAGGGAGGCGAAAAACCTACAGGTAGCGTCACCTGGAACTCTTCCTTGCCGGATAAGCCAAACAATGTCAAAGCCCGCCCGTTGCAATCCAGGAACTCTCCTGATTCGGTAATAATAATGATGGCATCATGAACACCCTCGAACGCCGCTTTAAATTTTGCTTCACTTTGGCGCAGCGCCTCATCCGCCTGCCGGTGCTTGGTAATATCTATCCCGACCCCAAAAAAATATTCCAGTTCTCCTTGCCCATTCAGTACCGGATTGCCATACCACTCCACCAAAATTTTCTCTCCGCTTTTAGTGAGGATGTTGTTTTCATTCCAGGTGGGCCGCTTCGGCCCGGCAATTTCTTTAAACACCGCAGCCACTTTTGCCCGTTCAGACAGAGGAACAAAAGTATGGAGATAGTTGCTCCCTTCTGCTTCTTCCGCCGTATAACCCAGCGCCTGCAGCATTGTATAATTCATCATGTGCACCTCCCCCTCCGCGGAAAGCACCACTACAAAGATGGGGGCAGCCTGCGCAATGCAATGATGAAATTTTTTTTCGCCACATGCCCCTGCCAGGGGATGCCGTTTCCCCTTCCCATTTTCATCCACAATCATCTGCAGTCGCTCCTTCTCTCTGATATAACAAGTAGTTCGCCAGCATTTTGCATAATCCTGCAAATAAAGACAAAATCGCTTATAAATGCCTTAAATGCTTGTTTCAGCAGCTCAAAATATTTTCCTGCCGCAGTAATATATAATTTTTCGAATTTCGAATATTGACATGTTTTATAATATTTGCTAAAATCATTTAGCTGTATTAACCATCACAAATTAAAGGAGGCCCTAATTATGGAGAGCGTTTATAAGGTTATTGAAATTATCGGGACGAGTGAAAATTCGTGGGAAGACGCCGCCAGAGTGGCTGTGGAGACCGCATCAAAGACTGTCAGGGACCTGCGCGTCGCCGAGGTCAAGGAGCTTGATATGAAAGTAGACGCGGGCAAGTTGATTTTCCGTGTGAAGCTCAATGTCTCCTTTAAATATGAGTCGCCTTAAAACTTTGCTTTTATTCAGGAATAGCGTTGGTAATCTTCCGGCGTATCAATATCCTGCAATACGCCCGCCGTCTCCAGCTCAAGCAGGGAGATATGGGCGGCCGCCACACGGGAAAACAGTTCCCTGCCGCCCATATCTCCCTGCATCTCCATCAGCAATGGCCAGACTCGGCGGTCCAACAATACAGGGTTGCCCCGTTTTCCCCGATACAAAGGAGCCGCAAGGATGCTCCAGTTCTTTTCATAGCTGCCGATCAGGGCATCATAAACGAAAGGGGTGACAAAAGGCTGGTCCCCCAGGGCAAAGAGCGCCGCCTGGGCAGCAGGATGGACGGCAGCAAGGCCCGCCTGCAGCGAGGAGGCCATCCCCTCCCGGTAGCGGGGGTTTGTTACCAGTTGCACATTTTTACCGCGTAAAAGCTCCTTCACTGTTTTTTTGGCGCGGGGGCGGGTCACCAGAATAATCTCCCTTACTGCTTCAGCCTGCAGGGCATTATCCACAACGTGTTCCAGAATGGTCTTCCCGCCAAGGGGGAGCAGCAGTTTATCAAGCCCCTTTTCCTGGCCCATGCGTGCGCCGATCCCCGCCGCCATGATCACGCAGGAGACTGCCGGCACGAAGGCAGCAGCCCGCGGGGTTTGAGGCTGCAATAATTCTTTGCATGTTTCTTTTGGCCAGCGGCGCCGCAGCACAAATTTTGCCGCAACCGCCTCCCGGAGAGCGCTAAAGACCATATGCTCCACGCCTGCTACCGCTTTAATGCCTTCACCCAGGGCCGTCCCCAGTTTTTGCGGGGAGAACCTGTCTTTGAGCAGGTCCATTTTGTTCAATACGGGGATCAGGCGAGCCCCGGGCGCGGCAGCAAGGCCCGCCTGCA
>DMPF01000032.1 GCA_003456095.1 Bacillota bacterium | reverse complement strand
TTTCTTAACATTATTTTAATTTTTCCGCAAATTCCCCAAAAAATTTGTAGAGGGGATGATTGGGATTGGAGGGAAGCCTGCCGGTCTCGTTATAAACAAAAATAGCCAGCATTAGCGTAGCGCTGACCACTGCCGGAAAAATGCGTGGTGCAATCACCTGCGGCCCGTAAAAGATAAGATCGCACCAGAACATTGTGGCTGTGGCTTGCGCCGCCACGTTCATGCTGGAGAAACCTTCAGCACCCCACATCTCCCGTGCCTCTTTCCACATGAATGTCCCATTGGAAGAAGCAAGGCCGCAAGGAAAGCCAAATTCTTCCTTGAGCAGGCGGTTTGCCGCAGAAGAGAAGGAGGTGGCGGGTAGGTTCATCACGGAGGTGTCCACAAGAATCGTCTCAAAGGTGTTTTTCCCAATTAGATCCATCATCTGTCGAAAACTCTTAACCCGGCCCTGGGGTGTGGGGTCCTGGTCATCATATACCTGCACCACCACATGCTTGACGCCCAGCTCTTTAAGCCGTTCCACCTGGCCGGGAATGTCCTTATCCCACGGAGTGATACTGTTATAGACAAGGCGATCCATGAGGCCAAGTTCAGCCACATACTTTACTGCTTCGATGCGCGGATCCTGCATCCACATATCGATGGCAAAAGGCTTATCGCTTAGGCTGGTGAAAAAATCAACGTAACCTTTCATCTCATCCGCCGAGTTGGCCACCATAGCCGTAAGCGCCGGGATACCGGTCTGCTGAGAGAGTTCTTCCTGGCGCCGGACATAACTGGCCGCCTTGTCACGATCAAATTCCCCCGTTTTTCTTTTTCCCAAGATGCGGTCACCCTTGTGGAACATGGAGGCAATAAGTAAAGGCGGGTTGTCTCCCGGCTGTCCGCCTACTTTCCAGGGTCCTATCTGGCAGACTTGCTGTTCGTTTTTCAGGGTAAACATATTGTTACCCCTCCTTTCCGCTGGAATCACAGTAGTAATTCCGCATTATTTTGACGGTATTTGATCCAGGATGTGCTGCACGCTGGGAAACTTGTGCGTACGGTGCGGAAAAGCCATGGCATCGGCAAAGCGTCCCTGAAAGTCAGGTTCAGTAGCCGTCTCGATAAATTCCACTTCCCGTGCCACCCATTGCGCTTCCCGGCGTTTTTCTTTGCTCACCAGGGCCAGCTTTGCCCCATCACCGGCCGCGTTGCCCACAGCCTGCACATCATCCAGGTTGCAATCAGGCACCATCCCCATTACCATAGCACTTTCCTTGTTGATATAACTGCCGAAGGCGCCAGCCAGCACGATCCTGTCCGGCTTGGAAACACCCCGTTTTTCCATCAGGTACTCGGCGCCGCAGTAGAGTGCCGATTTGGCCAGCTGAATGGCACGTATGTCGCCTTGGGTTACGGTAATATCTTTGCCGATGGAGGTTTCTTCTGCATAACAGAGGATATACTCCATCTTCCCATCAGCCCCTTTGCGTACACGCGGCGTCTCCATTTTCTGATTGAAGCGGCCCGTCTTATCGATAATTGAAGCTTTGAACATCTCCGCAACGACATCGATGATTCCCGAACCGCAGATCCCCTTGGCCAGGGGCTCATCCCCTTCCTTGAACCAATCCTGCTGTCCGATGATCTTGAATTTCGGCTCCTTTGTGTATGGGTCGATCTTTACCCACTCGATGGCACCCGGTGCAGCCCGCATGCCGAAGCGTATCTGTGCTCCCTCCAGGGCTGGGCCGGTGGCACAGGATGTGGAGAAAAGCTTTTCCCGGTTGCCAAAAACAATCTCCCCGTTGGTCCCGATGTCAATCACCAGCATCATTTTGTCCTGTTTGTAAGGTTCCTCGGCAATAAGTACGGCTACGTTGTCCGCCCCCACAAACCCCGCTTCAATGGGCAACCAGTGCACATAGGATGCTTTGTTGATTTTGATCCCCAGGTCTCGTGCCTTGAAATCCACGCTGCACTTAAAGGCAGGGGCAAAGGGAGCGCGGCCCACGTATTTGGGATCAATGTTTAACAGTAGATGGTGCATGACCGTATTACCCACCAAAGTCATATCCACGACATCATCCGCTGTTATGCCGGCGTGATCAACCATTCCCTTAACTAGGGAATTGATGCCCTCGATCATGACCTTACTCATTTTTTCCAATCCGTCATCATTCATCATGGCATAAGTAATGCGGGAAAGGACATCCTCCCCGTAGGTAATCTGGGGGTTCATCATGGAACGTTTTACTGTAGATGCGCCGGTGCGCAGGTTGCAGAGGTACGCCGCCACCGTAGTGCTACCTACGTCAATGGCTATTCCCCAAGGATCCTCCACCAGTCCGGGTGAGACTTTAATGATCTCCCTGCCGTCCCAAACGCTTACCGTAACTTTCCAATTTGCCGACCGGACTATCTCGGGCAGGTTGACAGTAACGAAATAATCAATATATTCGATACCCTGCAACCCGTATTTCTCCCCAATGGCATTTTTTATGCGCATGAAGTCGTCCGTCTGGTCATCCAAAGAAGGGGAAATCATTTCGATGTAATAATTTTTCACCACCGGGTGCACGCTGATATCCCTCTCCCGTCCCGTTTCCAGGATTACCTGCTGAGCGCCGCGGGACTCCTCGGGCACAAATACCAGGACATTGCCCTGCACGGTGGCACAGCAGGCAAGGCGATAATTCTTTTGCAGCTCCTCTGGTTCCAGCTCGTCCTTCTCCTCTTCCATCAGGGGAGATAAATTGCTCATTTTGGATTCAATGCCAAACTTCTCAAAAAAACCTTCTTCAACCTGGACCTTACACTTGCCGCAAACCCTGGCAGCACCACAGGGTGATTCAATATCCACGCCCAGCTGACGGGAAGCATCAAGGAGGTCAGTACCTGATTCCACCGTTCCACGCCGTCCGGAGGGCTGAAAAATTACAGTGTGCCCCATTGTTTATCCTCCTTTATTTACTGTGCGGCTATTAGGCCGATTCCGCCTCATCCCTGAGTTTGCGCAGGGTAGTAAGCATATTAATCGCATCTTTCAGGGCGTTGCTGGCATCTTCAGCAAAACCGTCAGCTCCAAACTTTTCCGCAATATCCTCGGTAACAGGCGCACCGCCGATCATCACTTTGGCATTGGGGTTTTTTGCTTTGATCTGTTTGATTATCTCCTTCATCCCCACCATGGTAGTGGTCATCATAGCCGAGAGGCAGACCAGGTCGGCATCGGTGCGCAGCTGCTCTTCCACGAAAACCTCCAGGGGCACGTCTCTTCCCAGGTCATGCACCTCGAAGCCGGCCACGTCAAACATCATCTTCACGATATTCTTGCCGATATCATGCACGTCTCCCTGCACCACCCCCATTACCACCACACCCGTAACTCCCAGGTCTGTTCGTTCCATATGGGGACGCAAAATATCCAGCCCCGCATACATAGCATCAGCACTCATCAATAATTCGGGTACAAAATACTCCTGCTGCTCATACAGTTCACCGACATGCTCCATTCCTGGCACCAAGCCTTTAAACACAGCATCCACCGCACTGATTCCTTCTGCCACCACTGTATTTGCCGCGTCCCTCACCATATCCTCGTCAAAATTGATTACCCCCTGTTTCAATTGCTCAAACAATTCCTTTGCCTTTTCTTCCGACATATTAGCGCCTCCTTGTTATGTATATCCGGCCATTGCCCGGCCATTATTGCCGCTTCCATACCCTGCGATAATACATCCCTTCGAGAATCTATTTAAAATTGAATTTACCATTACTAAAAATTATTGTGCCAAATTATAATATACGTAACAAGCTACATATTTTTACTCGCATAAAGCATAGCAAAAGACGAATTGTATGTCAACATTAAATTTTAAAATAAATTAAACTATACTGTTATACCCGGAGTGTCATTTTACTTTTCATCAAGGCGCCGGTTACGCATTTTACGCAGCACACCAAGTATTTTGATTGCATCCTTGAGGGCGTGGTCTGCATCTTTGGCAAAACCATTGGCGCCGTATTTTTGGGCGATCGCTTCCGTAACAGGCGCCCCGCCAACCATAATCATGACTGCCGGATTCTTTTCCTTAATACGCCGGATTATCTCGCGCATACTCACCATGGTAGTGGTCATCATGGCAGAGAGGCAGACCATATCCGCATCACAGCGCAGCAGTTCATCTACAAAATACTCAAGAGGAACATCCCGGCCCAGGTCGTGGACTTCAAAACCGGCAATCTCGAACATCACCTTAACAATATTCTTCCCGATGTCATGTACATCCCCGTGGACTACACCGATAATAACAACACCTTCCACGCCGTAATCTATCTTTGTCACATAAGGTCTTAATATATTCAGGCCGGCGTACATGGCCTCTGTGGAGATGAGTAACTGGGGAATAAAATATTCCTGCTGCTCGTAGAGCTCCCCAACATGCTCCATTCCTGGCACCAAGGCGTCAAAAATCGCCTTTTGGGCATCAATACCATCCTCTACCACTGCGTGGGCAGCAGCAACGACCATATCCTCATTACATGAAATAATACCGTCTTTTAACCTGTCAAGCAACTCTTTCTCCCGCTCCTGCGCCATGGCAATACCTCCCCGTGCCCTTACCTGCAATATTAAAATATTTAGAGGTGATTTAATGTATTATAATCTCTTTGTTTTCACTTTAACAACAATATTATAAATATTCTCAAGAAAAATTATTACCTAACTTTTGCATC
>DMPF01000028.1 GCA_003456095.1 Bacillota bacterium | reverse complement strand
GATCACAACAATTTTTCTGGCAGGCTGTGGTCCACAGACGACGCCGGCTCCCCCGCCGGCCCCTCCGGCCGTTCCCGCACCTGCCCCCTTGCCGGCTCCCGCGCCCGCTCCCCTGCCGGCACCTCCCGGGCTGGATGAACCGCTGCCGGCGGCTGTGCAGGCTTGGGTTGAAGAATCGCGCAACATGTTTCTGGCACAGTCCAGGAAGGTGGGCAATACCCTGTATCTGCTGGTCACCTATGGCGAAAAGCCGACGGGGGGTTTTGTGGTAGAAATCGGCGAGGTTGTTGTGACCGCCGACAAGATCAGTGTGCCGGTAAACTTTAGAAAGCCTGCCCCCGACGAGATGGTGACGCAGGCGCTGACTTACCCTTACGATCTGAAAGAGATGGAGCCGCTTGACTTGCCGGTACAGTTTATACCATCCGGAGCCGAAGAATATATACCTACCCTGGTAGGGATTGCCGAACTGCAGCCAATTGTGGCTGAATCAGCCGGAATTAAACTTTTTGCCCCCACACCGCAGAGTGCGGTTGCCAGGAATTTGGTGCTGGATGGGGTGGCAAACGTTTTTGAAGGCAACGTTCAGTACAAATTGCTGGACAAAAGCGGCAGGCTGCTGGATAGCGGCTTTACCACAGGGGCCATGGGGGACTGGGGCTATTTCCGCGCGGAGCTTGTTGTTCCAAAGGACGTGGCGGCAGGGGAAAGGCTGCTGTTGGATGTCTTTACGGAAAGCGCTGAAGATGGCTCCATTGATCAGCAGATCCTATATGAAATAGTTCTGGAATAACGGGGAATACGCACAAGCAGCATAAACAGACAGCAAATCGGGCTGTCTGTTTATGCTTTCGCCTAAAATGCCTTGATTGCAGCAGGGGGTTATATTTAGCGTGGAGGATGCCATTCGTAATAATGTGAATCAACTTTAAAGAAGCCGTTCCCTTTTTTATTCAAATTCCGGGAGGGTCTTTCAGGCGGGCGGCAATGCTCTCGATTTCGTCCCTGGGAATTTATGTGCAGGGAGGCCCGCCCCGCTGCCGAACAGTAATTATCTTCGCCGTATTCATCCTGGGGAAACTGGATAAGCATCAGCGGCTCCTGCTGCCGCAGTTCCAGGACACGCTGGCGAAAAGCCTCCCGTTCCGTTTCTTGAAGAAATTAAATGCCCCGTGTCCCTCTCCCTAGAGCCCCCTCAAATCTTACCCCCGCTTTTTTTCGCATACTCTAATCCTTATTTTAGCATGGGCAAAAGTTGCCGGCAACAGCCCGGACAGTCCCGCAAGATCAGGAACAGCAATATTAACAGAAAGTTTAACTGCAGTTAACAGAAACTTTCTATATGCTTAACATTGCCCCGTTATAATAAGGAAAGTGAAACATTACAATCTGAAGGGGGAATAAAGTTGATGCTTAAAGGGCAAAGATCAAGGATTTGGGCGGCGCTCTGTTTGGCGGTCATGCTGGTGGGGGCGATTGGCGCGGGCGGCTGTGCTCCGAATGGCGCTGCCGATGGCGCTCAAGCGGGGCAACCTCAGGTAGGGCAACCTCAAGCGGAACAGCCTCAGGCGGTACAACCTCAGATGCTTACCGTGGCCCTGGTTCCCGCGGAAGACATTATGAAGATGATCGACGCTTTCGAACCTGCCATGAACTTTGTGGAAAGGGAAGTAGGCGTGGAGATCGAGATGTTCAAGGCTACCGACTACACGGCGGTGGTGGAGGCGATGCGCGCCGGTAAAGTGGATGTGGCTTACTTCGGCCCCCTTTCCTTTGTGCTGGCCGCCAAGCGGGCCAATGCTCGGGCGATTGTTGCCGGCGCGGACGAACCCGGCAAACTGGGCACCTACCATAGCATTATGATCACCCATAAGGATAGCGGACTTAAAAGCATGGAGGATGTGCAGCGCCGTGTCGGTGAGCTGACCTTGAGCTTTGTGGATCCGGCCTCCACATCCGGCCACCTCATTCCCAGGGGCCATCTGCAGTCATTGGGGATCAATGTGGAGGCTGACTTCAAAGAGATAGTCTTTGCCGGCGGACATGACGCCTCGATCCTGGCCGTGCAAGCGCGGAAGGCCGATCTGGGGGCGACCTGGGAAGGCCCCTTTGAAAGGGCTATTGAGGAGGGGTTGGTGACCACCGATGACGTGTTTGTGATCTGGAAATCGGACGGCATTCCAAGTTCACCCATCGCCGTCAGAGGCGATCTGGACGAGGCTTTGGTGCAAAAGCTCCAACAGGCCTTTTTGGCTCTGCCTCAGGAAGATCCCGCCGCCTTTGCGCAGAAAGAGGAAATGTGGGAAGGAAACAAGGGCTATGTAAAGGTCACCAATGCCTATTATGACTACATTCGGCAGCTCGCCGAGGCATTGGGTCAAATCTAATTCTTGCTTCTGTCAACCGCCGGGCTCTTGTGCTGCTGTTGCGACTGGCGGAGAACCCAACATACAAGGAGGCGCATCAGTTTGATCACAGTTAAGGGTCTGTCCAAAAAGCTGCCGGACGGGACACTGCTCCTCAAGGATATCAGTTTTCAAGTGGAAAAAGGTGAGTTTGTCGCCCTATTCGGGGAAAGCGGGGTGGGCAAGACGGTGCTTTTGCGTTGCGTGAACGGGCTGACCGCGCCGGACAGCGGTGAAGTGATCATTAACGGCGACGGAGAGCCACAGCGTGTTAACGGAAAAAGAGGTAAGGAGCTGCGCCGCATCAGGCGGCGTATCGGCATGATCTTCCAGGGTTCGAACCTGGTTAAGCGGCTCAGCGTCCTGGAGAATGTGATGACTGGCCGGCTCGGCTGGATCAGTCCGGCCCGCAGCCTGCTCTACGGGTTTACGGATAAAGAGGTTGAGCGCGCCCTGGAGGCCCTCGCGAAGGTGGGTGTAAGACACCTTGCTTTCCGCCGGGCCGAAACATTAAGCGGAGGTGAAATGCAGCGTGTGGCCATCGCCCGCGCCATTTTGCAGGAGCCCTATCTTCTGCTTGCCGACGAACCGGTGGCGAGCCTTGACCCCAAAAACGCGGAGGTGGTTTTGGACTACTTAAGGCCACTGACAGAGCAAATGGCGATCATCGGCGTCTTTCATCACCTGGATATTGTGCGCAAGTACTGCACGCGGGCAATCGGCATCAAGGACGGAGTAGTGGCCTACGATGGTAAACCCGACGTACCACCGCATCTGCTAAGTGCGGTTTACGGCAGCCGGCCTCCGGTCTGGCCCGTTGCGGCCGGTCAATTAGCGTGACGGCACTTGGTGCGATGCTAGCACACCTGAAAAAATTCCGGAAGTATGTGCTGCCGGCTTTAGCGGCAGCCTTACTGCTATGGGGGGCCTCGGCAGTCTGCCGGGTGGATCCGGGTGACTTTTTTAGGGGGATCCCCCGCGGCGTCGTTCTGTTCGGGCATATGTTCCCGCCCCGCTGGGAGGACTTCCCTGGACTGATCGGTCCGGCCCTGGAGACGGTGCAGATCGCTTTCGTCGGCACGGTGCTGGGGGTTGCCCTGGCCTTGTTGATCGGGCTGCTCGCCGCTGATAACTTAAGTCCGCACCGGGCGGTGCGGGAGTTGGCCAGGGGCGCTTTAACCGCGGAACGGGCGTTGCCCGATCTGATCATTATCTTGTTTTTTGTAGCCATTGTCGGACTGGGAGCTTTTCCGGGCGTCATGGCGG
>DMPF01000249.1:4084-4709 GCA_003456095.1 Bacillota bacterium | reverse complement strand
GCCTTGATCCGCGCAAGTGTTCCCGAGCCACGGTGGTGATTATCGCCGATAAAATCTCCCTCTTTCCCCAGGAGTACTACGAGCAGGGCCTCGCCGTGGTTACCGCAACCACCCGCCAGCGCAACAGCGATACCATGGAACCGCGCATCAAGTCCCTTAATTATCTCAATAACATTCTGGTGAAACTGGAGGCCACCCATGCTGGGGTGATGGAGGCAATTATGCTCAATTCTCAGGGTTACGTGGTGGAAGGTTCGGGATCCAACGTTTTTATCGTGAACAAAAAAGGGGAGTTAATCACCCCGCCCGCTTTTTTAGGCATACTTGAAGGTATTACCCGTAATACGGTACTTCATTTAGCCGGCGCTGAGGGTATTCCGGTGCGCGAGGGGATCTTTACGCGCCATGAACTCTATGCGGCACGGGAGTGTTTTCTGACGGGTACAGCCGCCGAAATTATTCCGGTTATCTCCGTCGACCGGCGCAGTGTGGGTGCGGGCGTCCCCGGCCCGCTGACGCGGAGGCTGATGGGTCGCTTCCATGATTATGTGCGCCAGGAAGGGGCTCCCGTTTACCCATAGGGAACGGGCGATTCAAGAATCATGAAGCAAGAGGCAAGAAGCAA